>NZ_BAAGPR010000011.1:0-116600 GCF_054783955.1 Streptomyces mayteni
CCGGTGGGCGCCGCCCGGCCGTCCGCCGGCCCCGGCCCGCCGCGCCAGGCCCCGGCGGTGGCCCGGCGCACCCCGGGAGCGCCGAGCAGGCTGAGCGCGACGGCGAGCAGCAGCGCGCCGCTCCACACCAGCGCCCTGCTGGTGTCGGCGCCGACCAACGGCTCGTCGCGCGGGACGAGTTGGACGGGGACGGCGCCGTACCCGCCCGCCTCGGCCTCCGGCCCACCGCCGTCGGTCTCGCTCGGCCCCAGCTGGGTCAGGGCGCCGAAGGGGTCGACGAGGCCGGCTCCGGTCCGGTCGTTGTGGCCGCCGCCGAGCGGCGAGGCGGTCTCCGTGAGCCGCGCGGCCACCTCCTCGGCGGTGAGGTCGCGGAAGCGGGAACGGACCAGGGCGGCCACGCCGGAGACCTGCGCGGCGGCGAAGCTGTTGCCCGACTCGACGCGGTAGCCGGTGCCTTCGGGGGCGACCACGGTCAGCGCGTCGCCGTAGGCGGCCAGGTCGATCCAGTCGCCGGTGTTGGACGACTCCATGGGCTGTCCTTCGTCGGTGACCGCGCCGACGGCGAGCACGCCCTCGTAGGCGGCCGGGTACATCAGGCCGCCCGCCGGGCCCTGGTCGCCCTCGTTGCCGGCGGCGGCGACCACGACGACGTCGCTCGCCACCGCGCGGGCCACCGCGTCCCTGACCGGCGGGTCGTCGACCGGCCGGCCGAGGGAGAGGTTGAGCACGCCGACGCCCTCCGCGACGGCGTCGTCGATGGCGGCGGCGATGGTCTCGGGCGGCACCTGTTCGACCGCGCCGTCCAGCCGCACCGGGTAGACGGTGGCGGCGGGCGCGACGCCCGTCATCCGGTCACCCGCCGCGCGGCGGGCCGCGATCAGCCCGGCCACGGCCGTGCCGTGGCCCGAGCAGTCCTGCCGGGGCGGCGGTGTGGTGCGCCTGGCCTCGCGCTCGGTCGTCACCGTGGTGAACTCGCTGCCCGGGACGACCGCCCCGTCGGCCAGGTCGGGGTGGCGGGCGTCGACGCCGGAGTCGACGACGCCCACGAGGACGTCCTCGCCGGTGGACAGGTCCCACGCCTGGCGCAGCCCGAGCAGGTTGATCAGCCGGTGCGGACCGATGTTCTCCCCCAGGTCGTCCTCGACGGCCTGGGTGCGGCACGGCGTGGCCGCGGCCGGTTGCGCGAGCCAGGGCACGGTCAGGACGGCCGCCACGGCGGCGAGGACCAGCGCCGTGCGGCGCTCCCGCTTCAACTCCCGCTTCAACTCCCGCTCCCGCTCCCGCTGCCGCTGCCGCTTCCGCCGCACCCTGGTCACCGCTCTCACACCCTCAGGTCGAGCACGGTGGAGTAGACGTCCCACACGGCGAGGCAGAGCGGGGCGACGGACAGCAGGAGCGTCGTCTCCAGCACGTCGATCACGCGGGAGAGCCTGGGGTTCAGCGCGGTGCGGCCGGCGAGGAGGCCGACGGCCCCGGTCACCAGGGCGGTCAGCAGCGCGACCGGCAGAACCACGCCGAGCATCGGGGTCCGCTCGCCGAAGTGGCCGGCCACGGAGGCGACCGCGGCGCCACCCGCCGCGAGCAGCCCGGCTGCCAGGGGGATGCCGATCTGGGCCGGCTCCCTGAACAGCCGGGCGCGCATCAGCATCAGCAGCACGAGGACCCCGCCGAGCACGCCAGGCCACAGCCGGGTCGAGGCGAACAGCAGGCACGCGCCCGCGGCGGCCACCAGGTGGCTGCCGGCCAGCATGCCGAGCAGCAGCCGCCTGGCGGCGCCGATCCTGGCGCGCAGCCGGTCGTGTTCGAGCTGGCTCGGCAGCGCGTCCAACTCCTCGACGGTGGCGGCGACCTGGGGGGCCGGGATGCGGGCGAGGCGCACGGCGAGCGTGGGCCACAGGGTGGTGAGGGCCAGGGCGAGCGGCGCCGCGACGGCGGCGGCGTTCGCCGGCGGAACGTCCCAGACCGCGCACACCAGCGCGCCGATCGCGGCGAGCGGCCCGATGACGACCAGGGCCGCGAAGGCCCCGTCGCCACCCTCGACCAGCAGCGGGCCGACCGCCCCGATCAGGGCCAACACCCCGCAGGCGAGGAGCAGTTGGCCGGCCGTGCCGGCGGTGAGGATCCCGGGCTCGCCCCCGAGCAGCCGGACCGCGCCGAGCATGGCAGGCGGCGCGGCCAGCACGGCGGCGAAGGCGCCGGCCGGCGGGTCGGCGAAGGCCCTCGACATCAGGACCCCGACGGCGAGCGCGAACAGGGCCGTGGCGAGGCCGAGCCAGCCGGCCAGCGGGCCAGGCGCCGCGTCGAGCGCGCCGCAGGCGGTGAGCACGGCCCCGGCGGCCAGCGCGCCGGTCGCCCGGCGGGTGGCGGCGGTGGGCCAGACGCCACCCACCGCGTTCCCGCCGAGCACCTCCACGACGTCGTCGTAGAGCGGCGCCGTGGCGTCGTCCGTGCCGTGGCCGACGAACAGCAGATCGCCCTCGCGCACCTCCTGGGCGGCGAGCGTGGCCGCGGTGTCGAGCCGGGTGCCGTCGGCGCGGCGCAGCACCCAGCCGCCGTGCCTGACCCCGCCGTCGGGGCCGGGTTCCTGGCCGGCGTGCCGCAGGAGCGCGGGCATCAGCCGGGCCAGGGGGACCGTGGCCGGGACGGCGAGGTCGGCGCGGCCCGTGGGTCCCGCGACGCCGACCCGGACGAACGTCGTGTTCGCCGACGTCGGTTGCTGGTGGGTGAGGCTGCCGCTCATGAGGGGGTCCCGATGGGGGTCTCGAGGGTGGTCAGGGGCGAGTCGGCGCGGAGGAGCTGCACCGGGACGTTGCCGAGCCTGCGGTGCAGGAGCAGCCCGCGGCCCTTGCGGCGCTGCGCCGGCTTGACGCCCCACAGCGGCAGCTCGTCCTTGGGGATGCTGAGCAGGACGGCGGGTGTGCCGAGTTCCTTGAGGCGGCCGAGCACGGGGTCGGCGACGGCGCGGGACGCACCGCCGGCCTGGCGGGTGATGAAGAGGTGGAGTCCGATCCCGCGGGCCTGCGGGAGCAGGTCGAGGAGTGCCTTGAGCGGGTTGCCGCGCGAGGTGGCGACGAGGTCGTAGTCGTCGACGAGGAGGTAGATCTCGGGGCCGGTCCACCAGGAGCGGTGGCGCAGCTGCTCGGGGGTGACGTCGCCGCCGGGGAGGCGTTTCCTGATCCCCTCGACGAGGCCGCCCACCACTTCCATGGAACGTTCGTGGGAGGCGGAGTAGCCGAGCAGGTTGGGTCCCTCGAACTCGCGGAGCATGGTCATGCGGTGGTCGAGGATGATGAGCTTGGCCTGCTCCGGGGTCCGGGTCGCGGTGACCTGGCGGGCGATGCCGCGCAGCAGTGACGTCTTCCCCGACTCGCTGTCGCCGATCACCATCAGCCCGGCGTCCTCGCCGGGGGTGAGCACGACCGGCTCCAGGCGGCTGCCCTCGACGCCGATCGTCACGCCGAACTGCGCGGTCGAGGCCGCGGGCAGGTCGGCCGTCGCGAAGCTGGTGGGCAGCAGCCGGACCCCGGGGGCGCGGCCGCCCGACCAGCCTTCGTCCACGCGGCGCACGAGCCCGGCCACGCCGTCGGCGAGCCCGGCGGCCGAGCGGACGCCGTCCACCCGCGGGACGGCGGTGAGGAAGTGGAGCTGCTCGTGGGTGATGCCGCGGCCCGGCCGGTCGGTGGGGATGGTGCGCTGGGCCTTGCGGTCCACCTCGGAGTCCAGGGCGTCGCCGAGCTTCAGCTCCACCTTGGTGCCGAGGAGGTCGCGCAGGCCCATGCGCATGTCGAGCCAGCGGTTCCCGGTGACGACCAGGTGGACGCCGTAGGTGAGCATCCGGCCGGCGACGGCCGTCAGGGTCCCCTCCAGCTCCGGGTAGTTCTGCCGCAGCACCGCCCAGCCGTCGACGACCAGGAAGACGTCGCCGTGGACATCGTCGCGGTGGGCCCCCTCGGCGCGGGCGCCGCGGTAGGTGGCCATCGACTCGATGCCGAGCTCGCGGAACCGGGTCTCGCGGGCCTCCATGACCTCCAGGACCTCGGCCACGGTCCGGTTGACCACCTCCGCGTCCAGCCGGCCGGCGACGCCGCCGACGTGCGGCAGCCCGGCGAGGGAGAACAGGGTGCCGCTGAAGTCGAGGCAGTAGAACTGCACTTCGGCCGGCGTGTGGCGCAGCGCGAGGGAGGCGATCAGGGCCCTGACGGCCGTCGACTTGCCGCTGTGCGGGCCGCCGACGATCGCGACGTGGCCACCGGCGCCCGTCAGGTCCAGCTCCAGCGGGTCGCGGCGCTGGTGGTACGGCCGGTCGACGACGCCGATGACCGCGGTCAACCCGGCGCCCTCGCCCCGGCGTTCCGGGCGCCCGGCGGGCCCGGCGGGCCCGGCGTGGAGCGCGTCCAGGGGCTCGGGCTCGTCGAGCGGCGGCAGCCAGACCTGGTGGGCCTGCGGCCCCTGTCCCGCCATCTGGCCGACCATCACGCCGAGCACCGTGTTGCCCGGGTCGTCGCCGTCGGTGAACTCGTCGGGCTCCGGCTCGGGTTCGGGCTCCGGCGGGCGCTCGTCGACGGGCACCGGCACATAGCCGGCGCGGAACCGCCGGACGTCCGTGGAGCCGCCGAGCACGACCGAGGCGCCGTCGTCACCGGTGCGGTAGGCGCCCGACACGTAGGCCGCGCGGAAGCGCTTGAGGGTGGTGGTGTCGGTCTTGAGGTAGCCGTGTCCCGGGGCGCTGGGCAGCCGGGCGGCGTCGGGGACGCCGATGGCGGTGCGGCTCTCGGCCTCGGAGAACGTGCGCAGGCCGATCCGGTAGGACAGGTGGGCCTCCAGGCCGCGCAGCTTGCTCTCGTCCAGGCGCTGGGAGGCCAGCAGCAGGTGCAGGCCGAGCGAGCGGCCGAGCCGGCCCATCTGGACGAAGAGCTCGGCGAAGTCCGGCTTCTGGGTGAGGAGTTCCGAGAACTCGTCCACGACGATGAACAGGCTGGGCAGCGGCGGCAGGGCCGCCCCGCGCTGGCGGGCGCGCTCGTAGTCCCGGATGGAGACGAGGTTGCCCGCGTCGCGCAGCACCTCCTGCCGCCGGTTCATCTCGCCGGAGAGCGCCTCCCGCGCCCGGTCCACCAGGCTGAGGTCGTCCTCCAGGTTGGTGATGACGGCCGCCACGTGCGGCAGCTCCGCCATGCCGGCGAACGTCGCGCCGCCCTTGAAGTCGATGAGGACGAAGTTGAGTTGCTGGGGCGAGTGGGTGGCCGCCATGCCGAGCACCAGGGTCCGCAGCAGCTCGGACTTGCCCGATCCGGTGGCGCCGACCACCAGGCCGTGCGGGCCCATGCCGCTCTGCGCCGACTCCTTGATGTCGAGGTCCAGCAGCCCGCCGTCCGCCGACACCCCGATCGGCACCCGCAGGCTGTCCCGCATGGGCCTGGCCCGCCACAGCGTGTCGAGGTCGAGGCGCCCGGGGTCCTGGATGCCGAGCAGTCCCGGCAGCGTGTTGACGGTGGTCGTCAGGTCCTCCGCGTCCCCCGAGGTGTCCACGTCCGGGCGGTAGGGGGCGAGTTGCATCGCCAGCGCCTCCGCCTCGGCCACGGTGAGCGCGTCGGCGGTGCCCAGCTCGTCGAGGGTGTCGCCGACGCGGACCGCGAGCGATGTCTCCCCGAGCTCGAGACGCACCCCGTGCGTCTCGGCCAGCGCGGCGGCCTGGCCGTCCACGTCGAGCACCGTGACCCCCTGCATGCCGTTGGGGTCGAGCAGCGCCTCACCCCCGCCGACCAGGCCGCCGTCCAGGACGACCAGCAGGTGCGGGAGGTCGGGATCGGGCGTGGCACCACGGTGGAAGCGGGTCCTGCGGCTCAGCTCGGCGCCCAGCCACTCCTCCAGCACGGCCACCGACGGGTGGGTCATCCGCACCGGCCCCACGTGGTCGAGTTCGTCGGGGTGGTGGAGGTGCGGCAGCCACTTCAGCCAGCCCCACTCCGGCCCCTCGACGTCCCCGACGCACGCCACGACCCGCAGGTCCCGCGGCGAGTGGAACGTCACCGCCTGGGCGATGATCGCGCGGAACAACGCCCGCGCGGCGTCCTGGTCCTCGCCACCGGTGACCGACACGGCCGCGAAGCGCCGCAGCGCGACCTGCACCGGCAGGTCGGGGACGACCGAGTGCGTCGTGACGAACCGCCTCAGCGCGACCGTGCACAGCGGGTCCAGGTCCTCCACGGGCGCCGACTCGCCGGGCACCAGCGGCCTCGCCAGGTGGTGCGGGCCGACGCCGATCCGCACCACGCCGAAGTCCGGGTCACCGCCGCGACGTTCCCACAGCCGGCGGCTGTCGGCGAGACACCACAGCTGGCGCGGCTCGGGTGCCCCCCACTCCAGCGCCTCCCGCTGCGCCTCGGCGGTGCGCCGCACCTCGGTCCTGGTGCGTTCGAGATGCCGCAGGTACTCGCGGCGGTCGTTGCGGGCCTGGCCCTTCACCGTGCCGCGCTGCCGCATCACGAACCCGACGACCATCGCGAGGCAGGACACCAGGAACAACGCGCCGATGATGTAGCCGATGGGGCCGCGCCGCATCGTCAGCATGTAGAACACCGACCCGAAGCCGCTGAGCGCGGGCAGCACGGTCAGCCAGATGTTGCCCTCCTCCGGCTTCGGCAGCAACGGGGGCGGCTTCAGCACCAGCTCCTTCGTCGGCACCACCGGCCGCGCCACCCGCGCCGGCCGCCGCACGACGGTCGTCGGCCCGGTCATGGCCGCCTCCGCCAGTCGCCGTCCCCCTGGCCGATCACTTCCGAGACTTCTTTGTCCTCGTCGTATTCGTTCTGGACGTCGTCCAGTTCAATCTGGGCGGAGCGCCCTTCCTGGAAGTCGCCGCCCACCTCGCCTAGGGCGTCCGTGATCGCCTGCCGTTGGTTCCGGCCGGAGTCGGTGCCGATCAGTTCCCACTGCTGCGGAGTCAGGTCGTCCCACCTCTCGCCGTTGTAGGGAATGGTTCGACCGGTCGGGGTGGCGTCCATTCCCTGCCATTCGGTGCGCCGCGCGACGTCGTAGATTGTGTGCAGCTCCTCCGTGTCGCCCACTTGGTTCTCCCAGTAGCGGCGCAGGCTGTCGTTCCTCTTGGCGGTGGACTCGGGCTCGCTGGCGAGATTGGAGGCCGCGTCCGCGAGTGCGGCAGCCCGTCTGTATTCCCCGGCTGCGGAGAGCGCCGTCTTCACCACTTTGAAACTCGTCTTCGCGACCTCGTCGCTCTGCTTGTCTCTCTCGTATGCCACGGCCAACTCGGCGTTGGTTACGGCACCGCTCAGCTGGCCGAGCTGCCGGAACTCGGCGGGCACCGTTCCGGTCCCCGGGGCGTCTTCGAAAACGCTCCGAGCTCGATGCTCGATGTAGTCGCCGACCGAGGATTTGAACGCCTCGGCATTCTGCCGCTCAGGGTCCATCAGCACCGAGAACAGATTGCTTCGCTCGTTCTCCGAGAGCGGGAAATTGTTGCTCTGGAGCACGGGGGGGCTGTCTTGATTTCCTGTGGCGACAGCGGAGAGACGGTTCAGGTATTCCCTGTTCCCGGCGATGTTCCCGAGGGCGGTCTCGGCCTCCGGTGGGAATTTCCTCCCGGTGTCGACATAGCCGTTGGCGTTGTCAGCCACGTACTGCATCAGAGTGTGGCCGGCTTTCAGCCTGTTCGCCTCAGCCTCGGTGAACCTCTCCCCCTCGGGCAGGGTACCCTCCCGCATCAGGTCGCCCACGGCCCGGCCGCCGTCCGCCCAGGACGAGCTGAAAGACGGGTCGAGCAGCCGGCCGATCTGGTTCTTGTCGCTCAGGAAGGCCGCAGCGGCGTCGTTGTTCCTGGCGGCGAGCGACAGGAGCTCAGGGCTGCCTTCGAGCGGGTCGGCGGTGTGGGGGGCACCCCAGTAGGACTGATAGTCCTGTTGCGCGTTGATGGACGCGTTGATCAGCGCCGTGCCGAAATCCTTGCTCGGAGTGATGGTGCTCTGGCTCATGAGGGCGCTGAAATCATTGAAACGCTCGGCCTGCCGCGAGACGCTCCACGGAGGGTCCTCCTGGAATTCGTTCAGTCTCCGGTCGACGAACTCGCGCACGAAATCGGGCCGTTCGGGACCGGTGGAGGCGGCGACGACGCCGTTGGCGATCGACTTCTGGAAGTCTTTGTACGACTCGTCGAGCCGTCCGATCCGGAGCAGGTCGTCCGTGGTCATCTTGCCGTAGAACGCGTTCAGGTACGCCTGCTGCTGGGGCGTCAGTTTCTTGTCCCCGTCCTCCGCGTCCACGTCCTCCGCGACGCTGTTGACCCCGGACGTGTACATCGCCAGCAGCTTGGGGTCCGGGTTCTCCTCGCCGAGGAGCTTCTTCACCTCGTCGCCGGTGAACGCGGCCATCTCCTTGCTGCGCCATATCCCCAAGGGGCCCTGGGAGGTGTCGAAACCGGCGCCCTCCAGCTCGGCTCCGTACCCGGCCAGCTTCTGCCGGTACTGCCGAATGGCCCCCGTGATCTCCTCGTCCGCCCAACTGGCCTCGTCGGCCGTCATGTTCAGGTAGGAGTCGCGGATATCGGTGGGGAGGTTCGGCGGAGGGGTCCACACGCCTCCCGAGAGCACGCCGTCGTACTCCACGTTGTTGAAGTCGAACCGGGGAATCCCCGGGCCGAACGCCGGCCTGAGCGTGGGGGGATTGGGGACCGGCTGGCTCGCGAAGAACCGCTGGGCCTGCCCCCACCACCCCACCGCCGCGGCCGAGTTGCGCTCGAGGATCTGCTGCATGCCGACGCTCCCCCCGCCGCCGTCGATCCGCTCGTCCACCTCGTCCCTGGTGTCCGTGGCGTGGTTCATGGCCCGGACGAGCATCCGGACGACCTTGTCGATGCGCTCGCCGTTGCCCTGCAGGCCGGCGGAGGTGATGTCGACGCGGTCGTCCTCGACGAACGCGGCGCCGTTGAGCGCTCCCGCCTGCTTCCCCATCCGCGTCGCGCGTTCGGAGAACTCACCGGCGGTCCCTGCCCCCTGCGCGGCCCGCGCGAAGATCGACGCGGTGTCCGCCATGTGGTCCGTGTCCACCTCGGCGGCGAACTCCTCGCGATGGGTCCACGGCTTCGCGTCTCCCGCCGCTTCCACATCGGCCCTGGTGAATGTGACGTCCATGGCGGCCCCCGCCCCCCTATATCCCGTCGGCGATCGCCCGCGCGACCGCCGTGTCCACCTGGGTGACGGCCGCCGTGGCGCCCATGTCCGTCTCGTCGCCGATGTCCGCCGTCAGCTGGTCGGCGTCGGACATGTTCTCCCGCCCCTCGGCCGCCTGCCCCACCTCCCGCACCTGGCGGTCGCGGGTCGCGATCAGCGAGGCGACGAAGGCGTCGGCGCCGCCGAAGCCGCCGGCGTCCGGCTGGGCGTTGCCCAGCTGACGGCGCGCGCCCTCCGCCGCGTCGGCGGACTCCAGGCTCACCCGGGCCGCCTCCCGGAACTCGTCCGGGATGAAGTACAGACCGTCGTCGGACATGGCTTCCCCCTCCCCCTCGCCTTCTCCTGCCGGTTTCGCCTACTCGCCCAGCACGCCCGTGCCGGCCCGCCGGTGCGGTGACCACACCTCGGGGTCCTCGGTGAGCTCGGTGGGCCGGCCCTGCCGGCCCGACTCGCCACCGTTCGACCGTCCCCCCGCGCCCATCGCGCCCGGTGGCGGCGCGAACGGCCGGCCACCCTGGGCCGCCTCGCGCATCGCGAACCGGCTGGCGACCGCGGCGCGTTGGTTCAGGTTGCGCTGCGCCTCGCGCATCACCTGCTGCTGCGCGGGACCCGGCTGGGCCACGCTCGGCGGCAGCACCCCGCCGTACATCCCGCCGAGCCCGCCGCCCCCGCCGACGGCGCCCACGCCGCCGCCGAGCCCGGCGAGGCCGACGCCGGTGGCCGCCGCGCTGGGCCCGGTGCCGAGCCCGGAGAGCCGGGTCGCGTACTCGGTGGACTCCCCGAACGGCTCCCCGGTGACGGGGTCGATCCACCGGCCGCTGCCCGGGTCGAACTCACGGCCCGTCGCCGGGTCGACCAGGTACCCGCTGTTCGGGCTCTGCACCCAGCCGCCGAACTCGTCGTTCTCCGGGCCCAGTACCGAGAGGTACGGGGGGTACTCCCCATCCGGCGTCTGGCCGTTGGTGGCCGGCGGGTGCCCCTCGATCAGGTTGTCCTCAGGCCGCCTGGTCGCCGGGGGTGCCGGCGGGCCCAATCGGTCGGCGGCGCTCGGCCCGGGCCCCGCGGGGGCGTCCGACCTGAGCGGGCCGCCACGCTCGGGGGAGGCCGGCGGGTCGCCGCCAGTCACCTGGGCGACGTCCCGGCCGAGTTGCGCCAGCACGCTCCGGGCCTCCGCGAGCAGCCGCTCCTGTTCCGCCTCGCCACGCACCGCCGCGCCCGCCGTGGTGGGACTGATCTCGTCGCCCACCACGTTCACCTGGGCCTCCTCGTACTCGACGAGCAGGGTCAACGCCCGCTCCGTGGCCCGGGCCGACGCCTCCCCCGCGGCGCGCAACTGGCCGGAGAGCCGCTGCGCCACCCCGCTCGCGACCTCGGCCCAGTCCGCCGTCCTGCCGAGCCGGTCGGCGAGTTCGACCATCCCGGCGCCCCGCTCGGCCTCGGCGTTCCTGGCCGCGGCCATGAGCAGGTCACGTTCGTCGGTGCCCTTGTCGGCCACGGCGGCCCAGGTGGTGGCCATCGCGTGGATCGACACGTGCTGGGCGCTGAGAATGCGCCGGATGACCGCCATGAACTCCTCGTCGTTCGCCATCACACTCCCTCCCTTCCGCTCGTCGAGGACGCCTGTGCGCGCTGGGCGGCCTCGCCCGCCTCGACGAGCCTGCCGTGCGCCGCCTGGTCGGTCTCCTCGGCGATCTCGGCCATCCGGTAGGCGCTGTCGCTGATGTCCTGCACGGTCAGCCCGGTCCAGCCCAACTCCTCCGCCATGGCGGAGGCGGCCGACTCCAACGCCTGCTCGGCGACCTCGCCGCCCGGCACCTGCCCGAACAGCCCGCGGGCGCCACCAACGGCGCCGAACGCTCCACGCATCGCGGCGAGTTGCTCACTGTCCCGAGCCTGGTCCCCCGCCTGCCGCGCCGCGCCGGGGTTCAGGTCCACGTCACCTGGTTCCGTCATGACTCAGCGCCCGCCGCCCTCGTGGCCGATCGTCGGCACGTTGTTCCAGATCGAGGTGTACCGGTCCGTCTCGAGGTCCTCGCTGGCAAACCTGCTGGTGTCGCCCCCGTACGCCATGTCCCCCTGCCTTTCGTCGTCGATGCTCGCCGCGTCCGTGCCCGTGTCCGCGTCCGTCTCCCGGCGGGTGTTCGCCGGCAGTCCCAGGTGCTGCGACAGCTGACCCGCTCGACCTCTTCGGGAACGGGTCCCACGGCCCGGTCCGCGGCAGAAACGAGTCTGTGGCGGTCGAGAGGCGCCGGGCAACGGCCGCCGGCCGTCCCGGACAGCCGACCGGCGTCCGGCCTGGTCAGCGGCCTGTCCGGACACAGTCCCGGACGCGCATCCGATCGGGGACCGCCGAGGGGCGGGCGTGGCGGAACGACAGCGGGTCAGCGGCCCGCCTCGGGGAACGACCCGGTCAGGAAGGGGTGTTGATGAGGAAGGCCGGTGCGGAACCGCCGGTGCAGGGGCCCTGGATCGCTTCCGCCCCGGCGGACGCGTCATCGCCCGCGAAGGACAGGCACTGGTCGGCCCGCTCGTTCCGCAGCAGGTAGGCGGGGCCCTCCGAGCCAGCCGGCGGGGAGACCGGCTCCAGCCGGAAGTGCTGCTCGGGCCGGCCGGCGGCGCAGTTGACCACGTCCACGGGTTCGAGAAGGCCGGCGGCCGGGCCCCCGGCCAGCAGGCTGAGGCAGCCGCGTCCCTCGGAGGGCTTCTCCCACTCCACGAAGTACCAGTCGTCCACGCCGACGGCCCGCAGGTAGGTACGCGGGCCGTCGTCCGCGTCGCAGGGCCCCGCGACGGCGACCGCGGAGCCGTAGGCGCCACTGCGTTGCCGGCCCTCGGTGAGGCACAGGTCGGGAGCGTGCGCGGGGCGGATCTCCACCTCGCCGTCCGCGAAGGGCAGGGCGGACGGGCCGGGTTCGGACGCCGGCTCGCCCCCGTCGGGCCACAGGGCGAACGCGCCGGCCGTCACCAGCACCGCCACCCCGAGCCCGATCGCTCCCGGGACGAGCATCCGGCGCCGCCCGGGAGCGTCGTCCGCCTCCGGCGGAGGCGGAGTCGGCGCGGCGACCCGCTCCCTGGCGGCCAGCCACTCCCGTACGTCGCTCTCCGCGCCGCCGCAGGCCCGGACGAACGCCGCGAGGACGTCGGGCCGCGGCAGCGTGGACCGGTTCAGGACGTCGGCGAGGGTACTGCGGGGCAGGACGTCGCCCCGCGACTCGGCGCGTTCCCCGAGCTGCCGTAACGACAGGCCGGAGTACTCCTTCAACGCGCGCATCGCCGCGACGAACTCGTCGACGTCCTGCGCGCCGGCGGGTGAAGGCAGCGCGCCACCTGGGGTCATGGGCTCATCCTCAGGGCAGCGGAACGCGCGAGCAACCCCCCTCGGTCGACAGGTCAGGTGCGAAGGGAGCGGTCGGTGGAACGCGACGACTCGCAGACGGGAGAACATGTGCCCCGCGACGGCTCGGGTGAACGCGTACTGCGTGTCCGTGTTGACGTTCATCTTGATCACGCCGTGGTCCAGCGCCTGCTCGATCTCCTCGGGCGCTTCGCCGAGGCGACCTCCTGGCCGGTCTTCAGGATCTCCGGTCGGAGCTCGACGTCGCCCGGCCTGTACACACCGTGCACGTTGCCGAACGTCGCCGCCAACAGGTAGCGCCCCTCTCACCGCCGACGACGCCGATCTCGACTTCGAGAACGTTCTTCGCCCTGGCCGCCTCGTCGAGGAGGTCGGCGGCGTTCCGCGGGTTCTCGCCGAGCTCCACGGCGGAGCCGTCCCACATGTGGGACTGGAACAGCGGGCCGCGCCCCGGGCCGGGGGCAGTGGTCCGTGTGGAGGGCGGTGTCGACCGGATAGGCGTCCGCGACCGCGTGGGTGAACTCCGCCACCGCCACCGCGCCGCGGACCGCCTCGGCGGCGTCGCCACCGTCCAGGTGACGGTGGCCGCGCCCACCGTCACCTGGACGATTCCGTCGGAGCCGGCTTCGGAGAAGCCCCGCAGAGCCGCGTGCGGGGATTCGGAGTCGCTCACGTTGATGGCCGGGATCGCGTAGCGCTCGTTCTTCGCCCGGTCCAACATCTCGTGGTAGACCTCGGGGCTGGCAACGGGCATCGGGTCAGACCTGTCGTGTCGGGTCGGTGAGGTGGTCGGTGAGGTAGGAGCGCACGATCGCGTCGCAGTCCGCCTCGGGTTGGAGTCCCAGGCGAGCCGCTCGCGCGGTGTGGAAGCGGGCCGGCCAGCTGGCGACGATGGCGACGATCGCGGGGTCGTTCTCCCAGGTGATCCTGCCGCTGGTGCCCGCGCCGGCGACCCGGTCGAGCGCCTCGGCCATCTCGCGGGGGGTGGTGGTCAACGCGGGCAGGTTCATCGCCGTCCGGCTGCCCCACTCCCCGTCGCTCGCGCTCGCGGCGCGCAGCAGTCCCTCGACGGTCCTGCGGGGCGAGGACAGCGCCACCGGAGTGTCCGCCGGGACCGGGCAGACCGAGCGTTCTCCGGCCAGCGGCTCACGGATGATGCCGGACAGGAAGCTCGACGCGGCCGCGTTGGGCTTGCCGGGTCGGACCGACACCGTCATCAGCCGTACCGTGCGGCCCCGGACGAAGCCTCTGCGGGTGTAGTCGGCGACGAGCTGCTCGCCGATGAACTTCTGGATCCCGTAGCTGGACTGCGGGCGCGGAAGGGTGTCGTCGTCGATGTCGCCGACCGGGCCAAGCGCGGGATCGCTGCCGTAGACGGCCAACGAGCTGGAGAACACCAGCAGCGGCGGCTCGTCGTGCCCGCGGGCGTACTCCAGCAGTTGACGGGTCGCGTCGAGGTTGGTGCGCATGCCGAGGTCGAAGTCCGCCTCCGCCGCTCCGCTGACGACCCCCGCGAGGTGGAAGACCGCGGTGGCCGGGACGAGTCGCTCGACGGTGTCGGCGAGTTCGCCGGTGACGGTGGTGACCCGTTCGTCCGCGGCCAGGTCGGGGCGGGGCGGGGCGAGGTCGACGAGGACCAGCTCGTCGACCTCGACCGGGTCCGCGCCGTTCAGCGCGACCGGCCTCGCCAGGAGTTCGCGGGCGAGGAGGGTGCCGAGGAAGCCGGCCCCTCCGGTGATGACGACACGTGTGGTCGGGGTGCTCATGAGGATGGCTCCATCCGGTCGATCACGTCGGCAAGGCCGTTCTCGTCGCCGACGTTGCCGGCGAACACGACGTAGGGCAGGCCCTGGGCAGGCCCGTCGGCGGGCTCCCACAGCGAGACGATGCCAGGCAGCAGCGAGCCCCGCACGTCGGGGCGGCCGCCGACTGCTACCGCCTCTGGTGAGATCCCGACCTCCCACGCCAACTGGCCCGCGCGGGCCGACGGTTCATCACGCCGTCGATGAGGGCGAGGGGTTCTGCCCCTGGCTCGTGAGGGAACCGGCGTCAGAGGAAGGCACGACCGGCGGCTGCTGCGGCTGACAATCCACCGCACCCGCCAATGGCGGAGCGGCGCAGGGAGTGGGCGAGGTGGCCGCGGTGGTGGTGCGGTCGGAGCCTTGGTGCCGGTGAACGCGAGGCCGGTCACGCGTCCGGTCGCCCCGTCGCGGCGATCCGATCAGGGGGCCGCAGTGCGATCATGTCTGGCGCGGCGCGAAGTCTTGGGCGTCCACAGCTGCCGACGGACCGATCGGTAGGCGCCTTCCACCCACGCTCAGGTAGGGAGACCGCCGGGATGGAGGTCGAGGTCGCCGCACTCTGTGGTCGCCGGGTCCGAGTCACTGGGGCGCGGAGGTTCCCGCGCCCCAGTGAGGGTGACGGGCCAACGGCCCACGACGGTGATCAGGCCGAAGAGCGCTGGGGATCAGCGGCCCCAGAGGCGCCAGGTCTGGTTGCGCGGGCTGCTCTGGCCCGCCGGGTTGCAGGCCCACTGGTGGACCGGAGCCCGGGTGGCGGTGGAGATCTCGCTGACGTCGACGCACTTGCCGCTGTGCCTGGCGACGAGTTGGTAGTCGTGCGAGTCGGCGCCCGCGTAGGTGACCGGCCGGAGGGCGAACTGCTGCTGCCGGTTGCCGTCCGCCGTGCTCAGGTCGGTGTTGTCCAGGTACTGCTGGGAGTGCTGGGCGACGGCGACGGACTGGAAGCCGGCGTCCGACGGGGGCAGCAGGGTGATGGTGAAGGCGTCGTCGGCGTTGGTGTGCGGCAGGTTGACCGTGGTGGCGTTGCCGGAGAGGTTCACCACGGAGTTCCGCACCGTGATCGGGCCCTGGACCGCGCCGCCGTTGTTGTACGGGACGCGCTGGACGAGCACCCGCACCTGGTTGTTCTGCGCGATGCCGCTGGTGGCGTCCAGGCGTCGCAGGTTGACCGCGATGTTGCCCGTCGTGCCGCCACCGCCGACCAGGATCCGCGCCGAGCCGTTCGTCTTCGTGGCGAACGCGTCGTACGACTGGCTGGGGGTGGTGGAGACGATCTGACCGGTCTGGGAGGCGTAGAAGCGGTAGACCCACCACTCGCCCTTCGGCTGGTGCTGTCCCGTCGAGTCACGGACGAGCAGGTTGCCGAGGTCGTTGTGGAGGCTTCCGCCGCTCGCCCAGTTGGCGCGCAGGCCGTCGGCACCGGCGCGCTCGAGGCGCGTGATGTACCAGGCTCCGTCGCCCGGGTTCTGTTCCTGCTGGGACCCGTACTCGTTGATCTGGTAGGGGCGCGGGTGGGGGATGCCGCGGGCGTCGAGGGAGGCGTTGGCCGCCGCCACGTTCGCCACCGGGTCGCTGGGCAGCGCGTGCCAGCTGAAGATGTCGGGAATCACGTTGTTGGCGCGGACGAAGTCGAGGTACTGCGTCCACCACGAGTTCGAGGTGGAGGGGACGCCGGCGGGGCTCGGGCCGACGATCAGGTGGGAGGGGAACGCCTGCCGGACGCGCTGGTAGGTGCGGCGCCACAGCTCGAAGTACTGGGACTGCGGCCGGTTCCAGAAGAGCGAGAGGTTGGGCTCGTTCCACAGGTCCCACTGCACGGGCACCCCGGTGGCCCGCACGTCGTTGATGAGCCGGGTGAGGAAGTTGTCGTAGTCGGTCCAGTCGCCGTTGTCGCCGGGGAATCGGGAGATGGGATAGCCGTCGGCGCCCCACAGGTCGTGGACGAGCAGGACGAACTCGCCGCCCAGGTCGCGGGTGCGCAGCAGTTGGGCGCGCGTCGCGTTCCACCGGCGGTCGTAACGGCCCGACACCCAGCCGCCCGGGCTGTCGAGTTGTGCCCCGCCGGCTCGCATGTACCGGAAGTTGATGTCCTCGTAGAAGTGGTCGGCGGGGCCCGAGGCGTTCTCCGTCATGCCGTATATCCACCCGGAGGCCCGGTAGGTCGGCGTGCCGCCCGCGACGGAGAAGTCGACGGCGATGGACTCGTCCGCGGCCTGGGCCGGTGTGGCGAGCGTGACGAGCGAGGTGACGACGAGGGCACAGGTCGCGAGGAGTGAGGTGAGGCCGAGGCGCCGTCCGCGCCGCCGGCCGGGTGTGATGTTCACGCATGTCTCCTTGAGCAAGAGGGGACAGGGGCAGATCACCGGGCGGCCAGCCCAGGGACGCGAGGGCCGTCGGGCCGCCGACGTGCGTACTCAACCGCGCCGGGACGTTGGCGGGCCAGGCGGAGAAGGCACCCCGCTCAGCCGGGCTCGCCCACGCGACGCTCGCCGATCCCGCGCCGGCCCGGGCCCTCAGGGAGACGCCGCGCAGACGAGCACCGCGGCATCGGCCGGAGGCGCGGTGGCGTCGAAGCTGTCAGCGGGACGCTTTCGGCGGTTGCCGGTCATGGGAACTCCCCGGGCGGGTGCTGGCATACGCGTGACGTGACTCCCTGAGCAAGCGGAGAGCGGGCCACGTGAAAAGGCGGAGTGCGTGCGGTGCCTGGCCGCACGCACCCCTCGGATCGCATGGGAGCGATCAGCTGGTTACCCCTCGCTGAGGGCGATGGCGGCTGCGGGGCAGACGGCGGCCGCGTCCCGGACGGCGGCGTACTGGTCCTCGGCGGGCTCGGGGTCGAGCAGGATGACGACGCCGTCCTCCTCGCGCTGGTCGAAGACCTCGGGTGCGGCCAGCACGCAGCTTCCCGCGCCGCAGCACTTGTCCTCGTCCACGGTGACCTTCATGGTCGCTCCCTTCTCTGTGGCCGGCCCTTCGGCCGCGCCTTCGGCTGTCTCGTCGATCGGTACGGGGATGGGGTGTGGTCGGCTCCACCGGCCGGGTGCCTCGTGGGATCCGTCGGGGCAGTCCCTCCATCCGCCCCGACGTGGCCACCGACACGGCGCGTTCGAGGTCGGGGGCGGTGCCGAGGGGGTCGTCGGAGCGACCTGGATCCCGGAGCGGGCGGGAGGAGGCGACAACGGCCGGAGGGGAGGGTTGTGCTCACTCGTCCGGCGTCTCCGTGCGGGACGGCGCGCCGGCCCGGTGGGTGGGCTCGTGCCACCCGGCTACCAGGTCACCGGCAGTTCGTAGAGGCCGTAGACGACGCCGTCCTCCTTGAAGGGGAGCTTGTCGAGGTCGGTGGCGAGACGCAGGGTGGGGATGCGTCGGAAGAGGGTGCCGTAGACGACCTGGAGTTCCAGGCGGGCCAGCGGCTGGCCGAGGCACTGGTGGATGCCGTAGCCGAACGCCTGGTGGCGGCGGGCGTCGCGGTGGACGTCGAGCCGTTCGGGCTCCGGGAACACGTCCTCCTGCCAGTTGGCCGTGATGCTGGGGAGGACGAGCCCCTCTCCCGCCCGGATGGTCTGGCCGCCGATCTCGATGTCCTCCAGGGCGATCCGGCGGTTGCCGATGTGGATGATGGTCAGATAGCGCAGCAGCTCATCCGCCGCGCCTGCGAGGACCTTGGGGTCGTCGGTGTCCCGGATGATGGCCAACTGGTCGGGGTGTTCGAGCAGCGCGACGGTGCTCAGCGCGATCATGTTGGCCGAGGTCTCGTGCCCGGCGCCGAGCAGCAGCAGGCCCATCGCCGCGGCTTCCGGGTGGGTGAGGTCGCCCTCTCGGACGCGGGCGGCGAGCTCGGAGAGCAGGTCGTCGGCCGGGTTGGCGAGCTTCGCGTCGAGCTGGGAGGCGACGTACTCGAGTAGTGCGTTCCTGGCCGCTGCCGCCGCCTCGGGCGTGACGTCGTGGCGAAGTCCCACCTCGCTCTGATGCTGAAAGAACTCGTGGTCCTCGTAGGGCACGCCGAGCAGCTCGCAGATGACCAGGGAGGGCAGGGGGAGGGCGAGGGCGCGGACGAGGTCCGCGGGTTTCGGGCCGGCCAGCATGGTGTCGACGAAGTCGTCGGTCATGCGTTGGACGGTGGGCCGCAGGGCCTCGACGCGCTTGATGGTGAAGGCGCCGCTGAGCATCCGGCGGATCCGGGCGTGCTCGGGGGCGTCCATGTTGAGGAACGACGGCTGGTGGCCGCGCGCGGCCGAGTCCCGGAAGGCCGGGTTCATGTAGGGGAAGCCGGGTTGCCTGAGGTCGACGCTGCATCGCGGGTCGGCGAGCAGCGTCCGCTGATCGTCGAAGTCCGTGACCAGCCAGGGTGTGCTGCCGTCCCAGATGCGTACCCGGGTGAGCCGCTGGGTGGCGTGCAGCCTCCGCAGCTCGGGGGGCGGGGCAAACGGGCAACCGCGTTCCCTGAGCATGGGGAAATCGGGGATCGTTTCGGGCGAGTTGCCGGTGTGGAGGGTGATCATGTCACTCCTGGTGGTGGGGGGAGTGCTCGAGGGGGTGCGCCGTGCTCACGTGGTGGGGGCGGAGACAGGGAGAGGGCGACGAGCACTGTTAAATCAACCCGTTGATTTAACATTAGGGGAGGTGGGCTGCCTGTGCAAGCAGGTGGCCCGGGCCCCGATATCAGGCGCCTTCGATCACGGTGGGCTCTGTCCGCGCGGTTCGCTCGTCAATCGACGACTTCTCAGGCGAGCTTGACGGTCCAGCCGCCGTCGACGGGGACGATCACCCCGGTCACGAACGAGGCCCGGTCCGAGGCCAGAAACGCGGCGACCTGTGCCTGTTCCTCCGGTCGCCCGGCCCGGCCGAGTGCCGCCCTGCCTGCCAGGCTGGCCATGATCTCGGGCGGCACCGCGTGGTTCTTCCTGCTGAGGGTGAAGCCGGGGGCGACCGCGTTGGCCCGGATGCCCTGGCCTCCGTACTGGACCGCGACGGACTTGGTGACGGCGTTGATGCCGGCCTTGGCCGCGGAGTAGACGGGGGAGATCTGTCCGTCGACGTTGAAGGAGGCGGCGGACGAGAAGTTGACGATGGCGCCGCCGCCGGTGGGCAGCATCGTCCGCACGGCGTGCTTGTTGGTGAGGACGGTGCCGAGGAGGTGGACGGAGGTCAGGGAGTGGTACTCCTCGACCGTGATCTCCTCACCGCGTCGCCCGCCCGGGTTGCCGGCGACGTTCACCAGGACGTCCACGCGCCCGAACTCCTCGACGGCACGGGCGAACATCGCCTCGACGTCGTCCTCGCGGGTCACGTCGGCCCGGAACGCGCTCACCGAGGGGCCGAGCGCCTTGGCCGTGTCGTCCTGCCCGCCGCTGACGTCGGCGGCCAGGACCCGCGCGCCCTCCCGCACGAACACCTCGGCACAGACGGCGCCGATCCCCTCCGCCACGCCGGCGCCGGTGATCACGGCGACCTTGCCGTCGAGCAGGCCGGCCGGCCGCTGTTGGATATGCGTCGCGCCGTCTTCGGTTCTCATCTGTGGCTCCGGTTCTCGAGTGGGGTCATCGGTGATGGCTGGGCTGGGGTGGACGACCGCGGTGGTCGCAGCCATGGGACTCGCCGAGGGCCGGGGCCGGGCCGGCGAGCCGGGTCGCGGTCACGCCCGCTGGACCGCCTTCTCTGGAGCCGCCGCCGTCGGCGCCCCGTGCGCGGTGACGCCCGCGCGCTGCTTGGGCAGGAAGGAGGCCAGCAGCATGGCGACGAGGGCCGCGCCGCAGCCGAGGAGCATGATCACCTTGAAGGAGCTCTCCGAGGGCAGGGCGTGGCCGGCGAAGTCGGTGGTCATCTGGGCGAGGATGACGCCGCAGGCGGCGCTGGCGACGGAGCTGCCGATGGAGCGGAGCAGGGTGTTGAAGGCGTTGGCGGCGCCGGTCTCGGAGACCGGGACCGCGCTCATGATGAGCATCGGGAGGGCGCCATAGGCGAAGCCGATGCCGGCGCCGATGACGCAGGAGACCAGGATCAGGTGCCAGATCTCGCTCATCAGCACGGTGTTGAGGGCGTAGCCGGCGGCGACGATGAGGGCGCCGAGCATGAGGGTGACCTTGGGGCCCCTGGCCTTGGAGATCTTCGCGGACAGGGGGGCGGCGAACATCACGATCAGGCCTTGGGGGCCGAGGACGAGGCCGACGGTGAGCAGGTCCTCGCCGAGGCCGTAGCCGGTCTGCTCGGGCAGCTGGAGGATCTGCGGGACGATCAGCTGCATCGCGAAGAGCGAGAAGCCGAACGCCAGCCCGGCGAGGTTCGCGAAGAGGACCTGGGGGCGCGCGGTGGTGCGCAGGTCGACCAGCGGCTGCTTGGTGCGCAGCTCGAAGAAGCCCCAGGCGAGCAGGATGACGACGGCCGCCACGAAGAGGCCGAGCGTGGTGCCGCTGCCCCAACCCCAGTCGCCGCCCTTGGAGATGGCCAGCAGCAGGGACACCAGGCCGGCCGCCAGGCCGAGGCCGCCGACGAGGTCGAATCGGCCGCCGGAGCGCACCTTGGACTCGGGCACGAGGGCGAGCACGACGAGGAGGGCGATGGCGCCCAGGACGGTGGAGGCCCAGAAGAGGACGTGCCAGTCGAAGTTGTCGGCGACGAAGGCGGCGATGGGCAGGCCGAGGGCCGCGCCGATGCCGAGCGAGGCGCTCATCAGCGCGGTGGAGGCGCCGAGCCGCTCGGCCGGGAGCTCGTCGCGCATGATGCTGAGCCCGAGGGGGATGACGCCGGCGGACAGGCCCTGGAGGAGGCGGCCGGCGATCATCGGGGTGAGGCTGTCGCTGAGGGCGACGACCGCTGAGCCGACCGTCAGCGCGGCGAGGCTGGCGAGGAGGATGCGGCGCTTGCCGTACATGTCGCCGAGGCGCCCGGCGATGGGGGTGGCGACGGCGGCGGCCAGCAGCGTCGCGGTCACCGCCCAGGCCGCGTCGGACGCGGACGCGTTCAGCAGTCTCGGCAGGTCGGGCACGATCGGGATGACCATGGTCTGCATCAGCGAGACCACGATCCCGGCGAAGGCCAGCACCGCCACGATCACGTTGGTGTTCGGGGGTGCGGAGGCGCTGCTGTCCGCGGTGCGGGTCGGGGTGTCGGGCATGGCTTCGGTCTCCGTCTGAGCGGGCTGGGGTACGTATCCCCGTAGTAATTAAATCAACGGGTTGATTTAACAGTAGCGCCGCATCGTGACACTTTCAAGCCGGGACGGCTCGATCCGGGCGGGCTCGCCCATCCGGTGCGGTCGTCGAGGCGGTGTGGCCTGAATCGGGCACGCCATTGCGTACGCTTTCGTCGTTTCGCCTCGCCGACCCGGGTGGGGAGTCGCGATGGCCTGGGGGACGGGCCACTCGCGGACCGGTGTGACGTCCCGAGGTGGTGATGGCGGCGATGGCCGAGAGAACGAAGCGGGACGAGCGGGCCAGTGCGACGCGGGAGGCGCTCCTGGCCGCGGCGGAGCGACTTTTCGCCGAGCAGGGCGTGCATGTCGTCGCCAACCGCCAGATCAGCGAGGCCGCGGGGCAGGGGAACAACGCCGCGGTCACCTACCACTTCGGCACCAAGACCGACTTGGTCCGCGCCATCGCCCGCCGGCACGCCGAGGCGATAGAGGTCCTTCGGCTGCGCATGATGGCCGAGATCGGCGACTCCACCGACCTGCGGGACTGGGTGGCCTGCGCGGTGCGCCCTGTCACCGGTCACCTGGAGGCCCTGGGGACGCCGAGCTGGTATGCCCGGTTCATCGCCCAGGTCACAGCGGACCCGGCCTTGCGTGCCGTCACGGCCGAGGAGTACGCGGTCGGCTCGCCGTCGATGCCGAGGCTGCAGGAGGGACTCGACCGCTGCCTGCCCGACCTGCCGCCCGAGGTGCATGCCGAACGCCAGGCCATGACGCGTCATCTGATCACCCAGATGACCGCGGAGCGCGAGCGCGCTCTCGCGAACAACGCGCCGACTTCCCGGGCCAGTTGGCGGGAGGCGGCCAACGGCCTGATCGACGCCGTTGTCGCCCTGTGGCAGGCGCCGGTGACGCGCGAGGGCTGATCGCCCGCCGACCCCGTCGTCCCGCGTCGCGTGTGGGGAGTGTGGTCCATGGTCGAATTAAATCAACGGATTGACTTAATGGCGAGGGTGGTGTTGCCTGGGTCTCGAGGACGTCGTGCCGAGGGAGACCGGATGGCTCGGACGACGACGGGCCGGCCGACGGGGCATGGGGAATGAACACCGCGGCCGGTCAGCGGGCCGGCGCCGGTGAGGGATCGGGAGAACGACCCGGCGCACCGGAAACCGGAGGCACGGCGTCCCAGGGCGGCCCCTCCGCCTCGCTCCTCGGCCATATGACCGAGGAGTTCCCCACCCGGCCCGACGACGCGGCCGTTCGACGCGGGCCGCGCCGCCGAAGCACGTACCCCCACCTCAGCGGATCACGGTTCGGCGACCACCCGACCGCGGTTCCGGAAGGAGCAGCCAGTGACCAGTGCGGTAGGCAAGGCGACGAGCGGAATCCCGGACGACATCCCCGAGTACGACATCAGCAGGCCCGCCCGGTGTCCGCTCGACCCCGCGCCCGCCATGCGGGCACGGCAGACCGAGGGCCCGATGACGCGGATCCGGCTGTGGGACGGCACCATCGCATGGCTGGTGACGGGCTGGGAGGAGCACCGGGCGGTGCTGTCCGACCAGCGTGTCAGCGTGGACCCGTTCCGCCCCGGCGCGCCGAAGCTCTCCCCCGGGGAGACCGCGATGATCGAGAGCCTGCGGAAGCAGGGCAGGACCTCGGTCGGCACCAGCTTCATCATGATGGACGATCCCGAGCACGCCCGGCTGCGGCGCATGGCGACGTCCGCGTTCACCATCAAGCGCATCGAGGCGATCCGCCGCCCCACCCAGCGGATCGCGGACGACCTGATCGACTCGATGCTCGCCGGCCCCAAGCCGGCCGATCTCGTCGAGGCGGTGGCCCTGCCGCTGCCGTCGTTGGTGATCTCCGAACTCCTCGGCGTGCCCTACGACGATCACGAGTTCTTCCAGACCAACAGCAAGGCCATCATCAACAAGGAGACCTCCGGCGAGGAACGGATCGCGGCCCGGCAGCGGCTGGCCGCCTTCCTGGAAGGACTGCTGGCGGAGAAACTGCTCCATCCCCGTGAGGACCTGCTCTCCGGGCTCGCCGAGCGGATCAGGGCCGGCGAGTTGTCCCGGGAGGAGGCCACCGAGATGGGCGTGCTGATGCTGTTCGCCGGTCACGAGACCACCGCGAACATGATCACCCTCGGCACGCTCGCCCTGCTCCGCCACCCCGACCAGCTGGCCGTGCTGCGCGACAGCGACGACCCGAAGCTGGTGGCCTCGGCCGTCGACGAACTGCTGCGCTACCTCACCATCACGCACGGCGGGCTGCGCCGGGTCGCGCTGGAGGACATCGAGGTCGGCGGCCAGGTCATCCGCGCCGGCGAGGGCATCATCCCGGTCAACGAGACCGCCAACCGCGACCCCTCCGTCTTCCCCGACCCCGACCGGCTCGACCTCACGCGGGACGCGCGCCGCCACGTGACCTTCGGCTACGGCATCCACCAGTGCCTCGGCCAGCCGCTGGCCCGGATGGAGCTCCAGGTCGTCTATCCCACCCTGCTGCGGCGGGTCCCCACCCTGGCGGTGGCCGCCGACCTGGCGGAGATCCCCTTCAAGCACGACGGGTTCGTCTACGGCGCCTACGAACTGCCCGTGACCTGGTGAGGGAGGAACAGCCCATGCCCAGGGACGTGGTGATCGTGGGCGCCTCGGCCGCGGGCCTCGCCGCCGCGGAGACGCTGCGCAACAAGGGATACGACGGGCGGTTGACCCTGGTCGGAGCCGAGACGCACCTCCCGTACGACCGGCCGCCGCTCTCCAAGCAGGTGCTGTCCGGCGCCTGGCAGCCGGAGCGGGTGCGGCTGCGCGACGACGAGGCCATCGACCGGCTCGGCGCCACGCTGCGGCTGGGCCGCCGGGCGGTCGGCCTCGACCCCGCCGGGCGGACGGTCCTGCTGGACCGCGGCGAGCGCCTCGCGTTCGACGACCTGGTCATCGCCACCGGAGTCACCCCGCGCCGGCTGCCGGGCGACGACCTGGCGGGCGTGCACGTCCTGCACACGCTCGACGACGCCCTGGCCCTGCGCGCGGCGCTGCTCGACCGGCCGAAGCTCGTGGTGGTCGGCGCCGGATTCCTCGGAGCCGAAGTGGCCGCGGTGGCCCGCGGCATGGGGCTCGAGGTCACGCTGGTCGACCCGCTGCCGGTGCCGATGCGCCGTCAGTTCGGCGACGTGATCGGGGAACTCGTCGGGCAGGCGCACCGTGACCACGGCGGCGTGCTGCGCCTGGGCGTCGGCGTGGCCCGGTTCCTGGAATCCGCCGGCCACGTCGTCGCCGTCGAGTTGACGGACGGCGCCAAGCTCGACGCGGACGTGGTCGTGGTCGCCGTGGGTTCCACGCCGACGACCGGCTGGCTGGCCGACTCAGGACTCCCGCTCGGCAACGGCGTGGAGTGCGACGCACGGTGCCAGGCCGCCCCCGGCATCTACGCCGCCGGGGACATCGCTTTCTGGCCCAACCAGCACTTCGGCCGGCGCATGCGCGTCGAGCACCGCCTCAACGCCACCGAGCAGGGCATGGCCGTGGCCGCCGACATCCTCGGGGAGCGGCGTGCCTTCGCGCCCATCCCCTACTTCTGGAGCGACCAGTACGACGCCCGCATCCAGGCGTACGGCGTCTTCCCCGAAGGCGCGGACGTGACCGTGGTGCACGGCGGCTTCGAGGAGCGGAAGTTCGTCGCCGCCTACGGCCACGAAGGCAGGGTGGTCGGCGTGCTCGGCTGGAACAGCCACCGGGAACTGCGCAAACTCCGCCAGCTCGTCGTCGACAAGACCCCCCACCCCGGCAAGCTCACCGCCCAGGGAAGGCAAGACCCATGAGTGATCACCTGATGTACCGGCGGGAGTTCTTCGTCGGAGGAGAGTGGATCCAGCCGGCCGGCAGCACCCTCCTCCGGGTGATATCCCCGTCGACCGAGGAGGCAGTCGGCGAGGTCCCGGTCGCGACCGTTCAGGACATGGACCGTGCCGTGGCGGCCGCGCGCGCCGCGTTCGACGTCGGTCCCTGGCCGAGGATGACGCCGGACGAACGAGCCGACGTGCTGGCCCGCGCCGCCGAACTCCTCCGGCAGCGTGCCCCCGAGATCGCCGGCGTCCTCGTCGACGAGATGGGCGTCGCCTGCGGCCAGGCACCCCTGCAGATCGGGACGATCGCCCCGGTGTTCGACTACTACGCCGAGCTGATCCGCGGCTTCGCGTTCGACCGCGTGGTGCGCTCCGGCGACCACGTCGGTCTGGTCGTCTCGGAACCGGTCGGCGTCGTCGGCGCGATCGTGCCCTGGAACGCCCCGGTGACGCTGGCCGCGTGGAAGGTGGCGCCGGCGCTGGCGGCCGGCTGCACCGTGGTGCTCAAGCCACCGCCCGAGGCGCCGCTCAGCAACTACCTCCTCGCCGAGGCGCTGCACGAGGCGGGCGTGCCGGCCGGCGTGGTCAACGTCGTGCCCGGCGACCGCGAGGTGGGCGAGCACCTGGTGACCCACCCCGACACCGACAAGATCGCGTTCACCGGTTCCACCGCCGCCGGCAAGCGGATCATGAGCCTGTGCGGCGACCGGGTCAAGCGGGTCTCCCTCGAACTCGGCGGGAAGTCCGCGGCCCTCGTCCTGGACGACGCGGACCTGGAGACCGTCACCGCCAGGCTGGTCCGCGGCAGCATGCACAACTCCGGGCAGGTGTGCGCCGCCATCACCCGGATCCTGGTGCCCAGGGCACGGTACGCGGACGCGCTCGACGTGGCCGCCGCCACCGCGGCCACCATCCCGGTCGGGGACCCGCACGACCCGGCGACCCTCGTCGGCCCGCTCGTCGCCGAGCGGCAGCGCGACCGGGTGGAGGGCTATATCGCCCTCGCGGACGTGGAGGGCTTCCGGATCGTGGCCGGCGGCGCCCGCCCGAGCCACCTCCCCAGGGGCTGGTACGTCGAGCCGACGATCCTCGGCGACGTCGACAACGCGATGCGGGTGGCGCGGGAGGAGATCTTCGGCCCCGTCGTGAGCCTGATCCCGCACGACGGCGACGACGACGCCGTCCGGATCGCCAACGACAGCAGGTACGGCCTCTCCGGAAGCGTGTGGTCGGGCGACGACGCCCGGGGCCTGGCCGTCGCCCGGCGGCTTCGCACCGGCGGAACCGTGGTCAACGGCGGCATCCCGCCCCAACCGTTGGTGCCCTTCGGCGGTTTCAAGGAGTCGGGCCTGGGCCGGGAACTCGGCGTCGAGGGCCTGCGCCAGTACCTCGAACCCCACACCATCGGCGTGCCCGCCACGCTCGTTCCCACCACGGAAGGAGACCCCCGATGAAGGTCGCCGTCGCCTACACGCCCGGCACACCGCTGGTGCTCGAAGAACTGCCCACGCCACCCATCGGACCGAGCGACGTCCTGGTCAGGGTCGCCGCCAGCGGCATCTGCCACACCGACCTCACCTCGATCAACCGCGCGGAGCGGACCGACCCCCTGGTGCCGGGGCACGAGGCCTGCGGCACGGTCGAGGCCGTCGGCGCCGAGGTGCGCCGGGTGGCGGTCGGCGACCGGGTGCTCGCCTCCGTCTCGCCCGCCTGCGGCCTGTGCTGGTGGTGCGTCAACACGATGTCCCAGCACTGCGAGCGGAAGGCGGTCAGGTTCGTGCCCAGGCTCGGCCTGCCCGACGGGCGCAGGGCCCAGGCGCTCTGCGGCTGCGGATCGTTCGCCGAGGCCATGGTCGTGGACGAGGCGACGGTCGTCGCCGTGCGCACCGACCTGCCCGACGAGCAACTCGCCCTCCTCGGCTGCGGCGTCACGACCGGCCTCGGCGCCGCCCTCAACACCGCCGCCGTCCGACCCGGTTCGAGCGTGGCCGTCATCGGCTGCGGCGGCGTCGGCCAGTCGGTCATCCAGGGCGCGCGTATCGCCGGCGCCGCCACCATCATCGCCGTCGACCTCTCGGCCGGCCGCCGCGAGGCCAGCCTGCGGGTGGGCGCCACCCACGCGGTCGACCCCGCGGACGGCGATCCGGTCGAGCAGGTGCGCGCCCTTACCGGCGGGCGCGGAGCCGACCACTCCTTCGAAGCCGTCGGGCTGCCCCAACTCCTCGTGCAGGCCTTCGACATGGCGCGCCTTGAAGGCACGGTCACCTACATCGGGATGCCCCCGCAGCGGGACGCCACCCTCACCCTGCCCGCGGTCTCCGCCATCTTCACCGGCAAGCGGATCCAGGGCTCCGTCGTGGGCGGGTCCCAGATCCTGCGGGACTTCCCCCGCTACATCCGCCTCGCCGAGACCGGCCGCCTCGACCTCGGCACGATGGTCTCCCGGCGCATCACGCTCGACGAGGTCAACGAGGGCATCCACCTGCTCGAACGAGGGGAGGGCGTCCGCACGGTGATCGTGTAGGCACGGATCGCCACCGGTCCGCTCCCGTTCCCCTTCCCCGCCCGACACCTCTGGAGCCCCCGCGATGAGCACAGCCGCGACCAACGAGCCGGCCACCGCAGACGTACCGTCCAAGGCCGAACGAAAGGTGCTCGTGGCGCTCAGCGGCCTGCTCATCGCGCTCTTCGTCTCCACCCTGAGCAGCACCATCGTCTCGACGGCGCTGCCCAGGATGATGAGCTCGCTCGACGGCTCCCAGACGCAGTACACCTGGATCGTCACCGCGACCCTGCTCAGCACCACCGCCACCACCCCGATCTGGGGCAAGCTGGCCGACCTCTTCAGCAAGAAGAACCTCGTCCAGATATCCGTCCTGATCTTCGTTCTGGGGTCGGTGGCGGCCGGTGCGAGCCAGTCTCCCGAGCAGCTCATCGCCGCCCGCGTGGTCCAGGGCGTCGGCGTCGGCGGGGTGCAGACCCTCGTCCAGATCACCATCGCCGCGATGATCCCGCCCCGCGAACGCGGCAAGTACACCGGCTACCTCAGCGGCGTCACGGCACTGTCCACCATCGGCGGCCCGCTGCTCGGCGGCTTCATCGTCGACACCTCGTGGCTGGGCTGGCGCTGGTGCTTCCTCATCAGCCTCCCGGTCGCCCTCGTCTCGCTGGTGCTGCTCCAGCGGACGCTGCGCCTTCCGGTCCTCCGCCGCGGCGACGTGAGGATCGACTACGTGGGCGCGACGCTCATCACCTCGGGCGTCAGCCTGCTGCTCGTCTGGATCTCGTTCGTCGACGGCTCGTTCGCCTGGGCCTCCTGGCAGACCGCCGCCATGGTGGGCGGGGCCCTGGTCCTGCTGTCCGTCGCGCTGTGGGTCGAGACACGCGTCGCCGAGCCCGTCGTGCCGCTGCGCATCATCAGGCAGCGCACCACCGTGCTCGCCATCCTCGGCAGCCTCGCCGCCGGCACGGCCATGTTCGCGGCCTCGGTCTACCTCAGCCAGTACTTCCAGGCCAGCCGTGGCCACACGGCCACCGAGGCGGGCCTGCTGACCATTCCGATGATGGCCGGCGTCCTGGTCTCCTCCATCCTCGCGGGCCGGATGCTCAGCCGATCGGGAAAGCTCAAGCCCTTCCTCCTCGTCGGCACCGTCGCGCTCACGACCGGCTATGCGGGCCTCGGCACCATCGACCACGAGACGTCCCTGGTCTTCATCGGCGCTGCCATGCTGTTCGTCGGCGTCGGCGTCGGCATGACGATGCAGAACTTCGTCCTCGTCGTGCAGAACTCCGTCCCGCTGGAGGACATCGGCACGGCCAGTGCCACCGTCACCTTCTTCCGCTCCCTGGGCGGCACGTTCGGCGTCACCGTGCTGGGCGCGGTCCTCGCCCGCCAGGTCGCCGGGCGGGTCGCGGAGGACCCGGACTCCGCCGCCGTGGCCTACGGAGACGCGACCGGACTCATCTTCCTCATCGGCGCCGCCGTGTCCGTCCTCGGCGTCGTCGCGGCGATCCTGCTGAAGCCGGTGACGCTGCGGAGCAGCTTCGACTCGCCGCGACCGGCCGTGGCGACCGACGAAGAGGTGGCGGCGAAGTAGCCGGGCCTCAGGCGCCGCCGGTGGCGGAGCCACGGCCTCCGAGCACCGTCAGGAGGTGCAGCAGCCGGTCCGCCAACTCCTCGGGGGCCAGGGGATCCTCCGCGCCGACCAGCCAGTCGTTCACGATCACGCCGGCCCCGCCGCTGATCAACGTGGCCAGATCCCGTGCCGTGACCTCGTCGAGGTCGCCGAACCTCTCCCGCAGGCCCGCCGGGGCGACGAGCAAACCGAACAACCCAGCTGGCCTGGCAGTCCCCGGGCCGAGGCGGCCTGCTGCGCGCCTGCCACGGCCTGGACGGCCCCCTGCTCTTCGGTACCTACGACGCTCACCTCGGCCCGGTAGCCATCGGCCCCGAGCACGCCGGGGCGGCCCGCGGCCTCACCGCTCAGATCCGCACGGCCTGGACATCCTTCGCCACCACGGGCGACCCGGGCTGGCCCGCGTACGACACCGAGCGGCGGCTGACCCACGTCTTCGACACGACCCCGTCCATCACCGCCTACCCCCACGACGCGTCGCGTCGCCTGTGGCAGGACCACACCTTCGAGGCGATGCCGCTGCTCGGCGTCTGACCCGGCACGACGTCGAGCCGTGCCGACGTGCGGCACGGTCGGCCTCTCCGACTGTGACCGTGACGTGGCCCAACAGCCGTTCACGCCCTGGCCCAGGCCTCCGTTCCCGGAATCGGAATGTTGCCAGCGATTGCACGACCTCCGAAGATCCGCGAGCAGCTCACCCGCGCACCGACATCGGCCATGGCCCGATCACGCGTAGCCCGTACCCGGGCTGGGACCGGTTCAGTGGCGGATTCCAGGACTCCGCCCACAGCGTCCGTCATCAACCCAGGTGGGTTCGCAACGGGAGACCTGGGAGTTCCTGCTGCAGGATGTCCCACGAAGCAGGCACCGAAAAACATCCCGAGCACGTTCCGCAGCGGGAAGCAGACGATCCGGCCCGCTCCCCCACGCCGCGGTGGCGCCCCCTATGAGGCGGGACGCCGCCGTCACCCGATCAGCTGACGCGCCGCCGAACCAGCGGCGTGACGTCCATCACACTCACCAACCGCAGCCCCCAGGTCTATTTCGCCTGGTCAGCGCCCGACTTGACCACCTGTAGCGGCAGCAGCTTCTTGCCCGTCGGGCCGATCTGGATCTCCGTGTTCATCTGCGGGCACACCCCCATCCAACAACCGTGACCGTCAAGCCGTGGAGACTCGGTTCTTGGTCGTGCCTGCGCTGGCGAGGTCCACGGCACCTCCCCAGCCTGGCCGGCGGTGACAGTGAAGGCGAGGGGCCGTCCTTGGCCGTCTGCCGCCCGGTGGACCTTGGTGCTCAGCTCGCCGCAGGAGCGTCCAAGCGGTGATCGCCGCCTATGAGACCAGCTTCGTGATCCCCGGCGGCTTCACGAGCTGAACCGCCGGCCGTTGATCAGGTCCGGGCGAGCCGGCCGCAGTCGCCCTCGCCGGTCAACTCCTCGCTGCGGTCGTGGGGACCCTCTTCCGGCCTGTCGGTGGGGGGCTGCTCATACAGCTGTGAGTCGAAGAACGTGTTCAGGAACCCGTCGGTGACCGCGTAGTCGTCATTGCCGCAATCGACCGCTCACTCGTAGAGCCGTAGGGTGCCGGGCGTGCTCCGCCAGTGCTCTTGATCAAGCCGCGATTGTTGTTCCAGGAGTTGGGCGAGGCCCCGGTCATCAAGACGGCGCCTCCGTCAAGCTGGGGTCGTCACTCGACAACCAAGCCGGACGATTCGTCGGCCACCCTCGGGGCCATCGCCCTTTTACGAGCGGCTCGGCAAGGAAGTCCACCACGCCGCCATCGAAGATGAGGAAATCCGGGCACTGGCGAAACGCCACCACGACTGCCCACTCGCCGTCGCTCTCGATCGGAGGCAGGAGGAGGCACACATCTCCATCCCAGTCGTGATAGGCCCATGGCACCACCCGGTCCCACACTGCGGCCAGACGGTCGGGAATCTCCTCATCTTCGCCGAACACCTCGTGGAATATCCCGCGGTGTTCTGTCATGAATTTCAGGAGAGGATCAGGGCCTTCAGGATGCGGAATGAAGAGGTGCCCCGCGATCACGCCATCGCCATAGTTTTCTACCAACTCCTTGTAATCGTCGGGCAGCGACATGCCCAGCCATTCCTCAATGGGACCCCAGGTAGGGGAGCTCACGGTGTGGGAACTCCTCCCACTCCCCAACATCGGAGAGATCTTCGCTAGGGCGCCACCCTGCTGTAGGTTTCGCTCAGACATGTGGGGCTACTCTCCGACCTTGAAGCGACATTATGAATATAACAGTCAACGCTCATACCCCTATTTCCACAAGCCCGGATGTGAATGAAAGCCGGTACAGCCGAAACCTGAGTGGATCGTAAATGGGGGTGACGGCGACGCGAATTTGCTGGCCAGCGTGAATCTGTCTCGAGACTCGCCTCTTGACCGCCTGCAGCGGCAGCTACTTCTTCCCCGTAGATCCGATTCGCACGAATGCGTCCATCTGCGGGCAGACGCTAGTCAAGTAACCGTGACCGTCGAGCCGTGGAGACACCCACTCAGTTCCTATTTGAGCCCGCGCTGGCGAGATCCATGGTGCGCTACAACGGGGCTGGCGTTGATCACGTCGCCGACGCTGCGCCAGCCACCCTATCGACCAAGACTTTAAGACAACAGGACTCCCACCGATTCAAAGGACAGTTCTTGCTCATCCATGAACGGCACGTCCAGGTTCCCACTCAACGCCTGATGAATGAAATAAGTAAAGCTCCAGGGGTAATGCACCCATTCACCCAGATCGAGAACAACGCTCCAGTCATTATTTTCCGAAATGGGCGGACGCAAGAATAGTTGATTTCCGCCTGAAGTGCGCCCCACCGGAAGGCAGCCACCCTCCTCGGGGTACACCGGGAAGGGCTGCACAAAGTTCGCCTGACGTCGAAGATCGGCATAGGTATCGACAACCCCCTCTAGTTCATCGAACAAATTAATGTCACTATCGCCGCGATTCACTTTGGGATGAAATAGCAGCAGGGTGTCACCAATACAGCCGGGCCCATACGCCGACATAAACTGTTTGTAATCCGAGGGCAGCACGCACCCAACGGTTTCCTCGTATTCGCCCCAGTCCTCCTGGAGCGAGCGACCAAAATAAGACGGCCTCCCAATAAGTCTCACAAATACACTCAAATGCATCACTCAACACCACCCATCGCGGCAATCAATATGGCCAGGAGATTCCTCCGGAATCCACAATTCTCGCTTCCTTTCGCCAGCGCAGGAAACGCGGGTTGTCGCACTCCCAAATATCATCGCTACTCAGCTGGCACCCCTCCAGGTCGCCTCCGATCGTTTTCAAAGGAAATTCGACCATGCCGCACCGATAAATCCTCCGTTGGGTCCGCCCCTGACGCCCGCATACGACAACGGGTCATTCCTCCGGATCGGGGGTCACAGCACCCCAGCAGAGGATGTCAGCACCACTGTCAACGCCCCACGCAATAAGCGAAGACCTCTCGACACCATGGGGCTTCTCACGGACATGGGTGGACCCCCACGCCTCACGAGCGTTTCCCGTTTCATACGCCATGCCATAGTGATCGTGGTCGAACCGCGAAGAATAGGGGATCAGGAGCGCGAGAAAACCTTCAATGCCCCCTCATCATGAGCACTCACAAACCCTCGATAATCGGCCGCGAAGGTAACACCCCAAGTTCGCTCTGCTCGGCCCGAGTCGATCTCATCACCAGCACCGACATGCGGCAGCATAATTCGCAGCAGATCTTCGATTGCCAACATCGATCACTCGCTCCCATCGGAGGGTTACTGCGTCGCCAAGCAGACACTCCGGGAAATCTACTCGAAACACTTGGCCTGCGACGTCAAGCCAACCTGAGGGCGGGTCAGAATCCGCGATCCGGCCCGTACCATGCGACCGATCGTTCCTCGTACCTCATGGGCAGGCTCTCAAATTTCACCGGCCCCGGATAGAAGGCGGCACTATTCGACCCCATCACATCTTCACCGATCAAATACCTGTAGAGCCACTCTGAAAAATCCATATCAAATTCGTACCACTCATCGTCTCGCATGATAAAGACGCGCCATTTTTCTCGAACAGCCCCTTTAGCAAGAAAAACTTCCTCGCCGCGATCGTTTCCGATCGCCGGCACAAGGCCTGCAGCCGTACCGAACTCAAGCTCTCGGATGCCGAGAGATCCTCTCGGATCCCCATCGCCCTCGAATTCGATCTCACCCCAGGGCACTTCGGAAAACGCCTCGGAGGACGACTTTATCCTTTCACCCAGATTCCACCTCTCGGAAGCCGGATGATGGAGGAAGAGATGCCCATTAAGCTGCACCGGACCATACAGGTCAATGATCTTCTTGAAGTCTCCTGGCAGCGCGGCACCAAGCTCCTCCTCCAGCCTGCGCCACGCCTGCGGATCAGCATAGGTAGATCGCCCTTCTCCCAGCATGGAAAGCAGCGGATGCATATATGGAAACTCATTCACAGTGATCACCTCTTCGGGCAGTTTAGGCTGCCAGCGGTAGTGCCGCCTGCGGGGGTCTGCCGTATCACGCAATGTTTCGTGACACCGCTGCCCATAAAGGAGTAGTTGTACTCGATCGTTTCGGGGATGCCAGAATTTTCATTCCTGTAGTGCGGGACGATGGAGAGCAGCACATTTTCTCCGCTTCTGATGGCCCTTGCAATATCGTGCTCGACGCCGGACCGGAGGTAAGGGGTGTTGGTCCGCTCGTACAGGGGCACCAGGTTGCGCAGGTCTATCCCCGAACCGCTGGCCACGGCGGGGAGGAGATGGCCGTTCGCCGGCACATGCCCCTCCGCCCTTATCTCCTCGTAACCGGGTGGCCGGGTCGAATCATTGGTGTTGGAGCCAGGCAGCTTTCGGCCCGGGTTGTAGTCGCTAGCATCGAGCAGCGCATAGACCGCGGTCGCACGACATTCCTCGCGATTTGAAAAGTCATCGAAATAGCGCTCTCTCGGCAGGTAGACGGCATGCCCAGTGGCACTGACACCCGGGCCTTCGTCGCAGCGATTGTCGGTTCTCGTCCGACCGTTGTTCTTGCCGCCCCAGACGCCCTCGGGAGAAGGATAGACCGTGCGTTCTTCCTGCGGGGTGAACTGGGCGTTGCTGATGAGAGCCAGGGAGTCCTGTGTATCCACGACCATGTCCCAGCCCTGGGTGATGTCCCAGCGTCCGGCCTCGCGGTCCCAGTGGGGGACGGCGGCGGGTTGGTCGGGGGCCGGGATGGGGTTGTTGCCGCGGTTGGGGTTCTGGGGTGGGGGAGGTGGGGGTGGGGTGATGATGCTGATGGAGATACGGCCGCCCCCACCACCGCCGCCGGCGGCGCCGGGGGCGGCGCTGATGCCGAAGCCTCTGTTTCCCGCAGCAAGGCTCGCGGGGCCCCAGGTGGTGTACCCGCGGGGGATCTTGAAGCCGGGGCTAGGAGCCAAGCCTCGCGCTTGTTGTTCCTTGTTGGGCAGGGCACGCGCCGGGAGCCACGTGAGCGACCTCGAAGCACTGCCAGGAATCATGGTCAAGGCTCTGCCGTAAGGTGTGAACCTTGCGATGCGCAGTCCCCACGTGCAGACGCGGTCACAAGAGGCGTTCTTCTTCCAACTTGTGGCGGGGGCGGACGGTCTACATGTTTCTCTCTCCGGGCATGTCACCGAGTGCCCGCTGGGATCGATGCCGTTGAGGGGGGAGCCGGCGATGTAGGCGTAGCGGTTGGGTTCGACGTTCCAGGTGTCGCGGGAGGCGAAGGCGCCGGTGCCGGGCTGGTACCAGCGGGCGGCCATGTTGACGTCGCCCGAGGTGGGGTCGGTCCAGCCGGACTGGTAGCCGAGATTGGGGGATGTGCCGTCGGAGGCGGTGACCTCGCCGAAGGGCGAGTAGGCGCGGGAAGCATCGAGGGTGGCGCCGTTGTCGGCGAGGGTGGCGACGACGTCGGTGTGTTGGTCGGTCAGGACGGGGTTGTCGTCGGTGGTGAGCAGGGTGCCCTCGGGGGTGCGGCGGTACAGGGATGTGCCGTCGGAGACGAGGTTGTTGGAGCCGCCGTCGTAGGTGAAGGCGGTGTCGTCGTGGTAGGTGACGCGGTCGAGGGAGTCGTAGCGGTAGGTGGTGTCGCCGTCGGTGATGCGGCGTTCGAAGGCGTCGTGGGTGAGTTCGCGGTCGCCGACGGAGGCGAGGGTGCCGCGGGGGGTGTAGGTGTAGGTGGTGTCGTCGACGGCGGTGAGGCGGTTGCGTTCGTCGAAGGTGGCGGTCTCGTCGCCGGCGGCGACGCGGTTGCCGGCCAGGTCCCAGGCGTAGCTGGTGGTGTCGTCGCCGCTGGTCCAGGAGGTGAGGTGGCCGGCGAGGTCGTAGTCGTAGGTCTCCAGGCCCGCGCCGGCCGTGCCGGTGGTCTCCTTCTCGGTCAGCCGGTCGTCCAGGTCGTAGGCGTAGCGGGTGCTGGCGACCTCCGGTCCTTCGGTGCCGGTGACGAGGCGGTCGGTGGCCTGGCGGCCCAACGCGTCGTAGGTGAAGCTGCGGGTGGCGTGGATCTGGATGGGCGGCGGGACGGCGGCCCTGGTGACCTGGTCAGTGGGGACGTCGGAGATGAACGTCTGGGCGGTGGGACGACCGTCGATGTCGTAGCTGTAGGACACGTAGTAGTTCGTGGCGGCGTCGAGCACGGCCGAGGACAGTTGGCCCCTGGAGTTGTGGCCGAAGGTGATCGTGCCCGCGGCGTCGGTCCGCTCAGTCATCCGGCCGTCGCGGTCGTAGGCGTAGCTGGAGGTACCGCCGGGGCCCTCGGTGGTGAGGAGTTGGCCGCGGTCGTTGTAGGTGTAGGTGTCGATCCCGGCGACCTCGTTGGTGGCCTGGCTAGTCATCCGGCCGGCCGCGTCGTAGGTGAAGCGGCGGTCCATGGTGTCGGCTTCGGCGCCGGTGCCGGTCTCCAGGACGAGGCGGCCGAGGTCGTCGTAGGTGCGGTCGCGGCGGACGTCCCCCGGGAGGAGTTCGGTGACGGGTAGGCCGGCGGCGTCGTAGACGGTTGTCCAGGTGCGGTCGGCCGGGTCGGGGTGGGCGTCGGTGGCGGGCTCGATGGTGGATTCGAGCTGGCCCCAGGGCGTGTAGGTGTACTCGGTGGTGTTGCCCCGGGCGTCCGTCATCGCGGTGGGGTTGCCGGCCGCGTCGTAGCCGAAGGTAACGGTGGCCGTGGTGTCGTCGTCAACGGGTTGGGTCTGCTCGGTGACCCGGCCGAGGACGTCGTAACGAGAGGTGGTCTCCGTACCGCTGCCGGAGACGGCCGCGACCTGGTTGCCGTCGGCGTCGTACTCCGCGCTGCTGGTGCGCAGCACGGTGTCGCCTCTGCCGTATTCGTCGGTGCGGACGACCTGGCCGAGGTGGTTGAGGGTGAGGTCGGTGCGGTAGCCGGCAGGGGTGGTGATACGGGTCTCGCGGCCGAAGGCGTCCCGGTCGATGGTGGTCCAGTGCCCGCTCTGAAAGACGCCGGTCGGTTCACCGGCCGCGTTGTAGCGCGCCCGGGTGACGATGCCCTCCGCTGTGACGGATTCGGTCTGGTTGCCCGCGTCGTCCCAGGTGAAGGTCGAGGTCAGGTTCAGCAGGGTGGGACGACGTTCGACGACGGTGGCGGTGAGTTGGCGGCCCAGCGGATCGTAGGTGGCCTCGGTGCGGGCGCCGGTCGGGTCGGTGGTAGACAGGGGCAGGCCGGTGGGGGTGTGGGTGTAGTGGGTCTCGCTGCCGGACCCCGGCGTCTCGGCGAGCTCCACCTCCGGCGGGTCGAGCAGGAAACGGGACGCGGCGGTGGCCCCGACGCCCGGATCCGGGTCGGTGCGGGTGATGAGGTTGCCGAGCTGGTCGTAGGCGTAACGCGTGGTGCGACCGAGGGCGTCGGTGGTGGCGACGGTGCGGCCGAGCGCGTCGTAGACGGTCTCGGCCGTGGCGGTGATGGGCCGGCCGCCGGGCGGCGTGTACTCGGGGCTGGTGACGGTGGTCGGCTGGCCGAGTCGGTCGTAGGCCAGGCGGGTGATCGCGCCGAGCGGGTCGCGTTGCTCGGTGGCGTCGCCGAACGCGTTGTAGCCGGTACGGGTTTCGGGCCGGGTGCCGTCCACCTCGGGAGCGGTCTGCCCGATGGGGCGGCCGAGCGCGTCGTAGGCGTAATCGGTGGTGTGGCCGCGCGGAGTGGTGCTGGAGGTGACGAGGCCACGCTGGTCGAAGGTCTGGTGCGTGGTGCTCTGCTCGTCGGCGTCCGCCACCGTCTGGGTGAGCGGGTTGCCCACCGGGTCGTAGGTGTAGCTGGTGGTCAGGAACTCGCCTGCCGAGGAGCCGGGTTGGCGGATCTCCAGCGGGCGGTCGGCGTCGTCGTAGGTGGTGACGGTGCGCCGGTTCAGGCCGTCCGGGTCCAGGACGATGGTGGTGACGCGTCCGGTGACGTCGACTTCGTGCTCGGTCACGATGGTGCGGTTGCCGGTGGCCTGCCGGACGAGGTGGCCGGCGCGGTTGTAGGTGTTGTCCTCCAGGACGATGTCGCGGGTGCCGGAGACGTCCTGGGCGGTGACGGTGGCGGTCAGGCCGTCGCCGAAGTACCGGTAGGCGGTGACGGCGCCCATGGCGTCGGTGGTGGTGGCGAGCCGGCCGGCCGGGTCGTAGGCGTTGGACACCAGCGTCAGGTCACGGACCTCGCCGGACGGGTCGCCGGTCCAGTCCTGAAGCACGGTGGTGGCGTGCTGGCCACGCGGGGTGTAGGTGTGGCGCAGCACGGTGCCGGCGGGGTCGGTCTCCTGGGCGAGTCGGCCGAGGTCGTCGTAGACGTAGTAGGTGGTGCCGTTCTCGGGGTCGATGACGCGGTCGACGCGGCCGTGTTCGTCGTACCGCTGTTGGGTGGTGCGGTCCGGGTCGTCGCCGCCCAGGTCGGCGATCGTCTCGGTGAGGGTGTTGCCGTCCGGGTCGTAGGCGCGTATCACCTGGGCCGTGTGGTCCTCGCCGGTGACGGCGTTCTCGGTGGTGGCGCCGGTCTCCGAGGTGACGCGGGAGAGCGCGTCATGGACGAACGTCGTGGTGACGCCGTCGGGTTGGGCGTCCGAGATCTCGGTCTCGGTCAGCCGGCGGCCAAGGCCGTCGTAGGTGTACTCCAGGGCCAGGCCCGAGGGTTGGGTGGTGCGGGCGACGTCGCCGCTGGCGTAGTAGGCGTACCGGGTGGTGGCGCCGTCGGGTTGGACGTCGGTGGCCAGCAGTCCTGGCGGGGTGGTGCCGCCGCCGACCGCCGGTTCGGTGCCGGTGGTGTAGGTGCGGCGATTGGTGCGGCCGTCGGGGAGGCGGGTCGTCTCCGGGAGGCCGAGGGTGGTGTAGCTGGTGGTGGTGCGGTAGGTGGTGTCGGCCGGTCCGGTCGAGCGGGCGTCGGCGGTGGCGGTGGGCTTGTCGTTGCGCGGGTCCAGCGGGTTGTTCGCGTTGAGGTAGTGGTCGGCGTACGACGTCTGGCAGTCCCGCGGGCCACGGCAGGTGGTGGTCGAGACGGTGTTGCCGCGCTCGTCGTGCCCGGTGATGGTGGCGTCGCCGTTGGGGTTGGTGACGGTGTGCAGGAAGCCGCCGGTGTCGTAGGCGTAGGTGGTGGTGCCGTCCTCGGCGTCGGTGACGGAGGTGACGCGGTAGCCGCGGAGCGCGTCGTAGGTCGCGTCGGTGGTGTCGCCGAGTGGGTTGGTCACGGTGACGGTGGCGCCGAGCGCCGAACTGGCGCGCTCCACGCGGGCGGTGTAGTGGGCGGCGACGTCGTCGGCCGTCAGGGCCTGCCGGTAGAGCGCGACCTCGTCCAGGTAACCGAACAGGTTGTAGGTGCCTGCCGGTTGTCCCATCCACTGGCTGCTGCTGTATCCGCCGCCGAGGTAGGCGTACGGCCGGCTGGTGTCCGCGAAGGCGCCGGTCTTGGTGCCGATCGCCACGCCGTCCAGGTAGAGGGTCTGGGTGTTCCCGGATCCGGAGAGGACGACGTGGTGCCACTCCCCGTCGTTCACGGGCGTGGGGGAGGTGATGGGGGAAGGACCACCGGCATCGGGTATCCACCACTGTCCGCGCAGGCGGCCGTCACCGTCGATCAGCAGTACTGGTTGCCAGTGCGCGGGGGTGCTGCCCAACGGGGCGTCCTGGAAGGCCATCAGCACACCTTTTGTCGAGGTCGTGCTGAACCACATCTCGGCGGAGATGTCAGTGGTACCGGCAAGGACATCGCCCGGCATCCGGACCGCTCCGTTGGTCGTGCCGTAAATGGATCTGCCGTCGCCGACGCCGAAGAGGCCGAGCTGGCTGCGGTAGAGCGTGCCTTCCAGCGTGGCGTGATGGCGTCCGCCCTCGTCGTACGCGGTGGCGCTGCCGTTCTCGTTGAACCGCCAGTAGGCAGCGGCTCCGTCGCCCATCACGGCAGCGCGGTAGTCATCGCCGGTGCCGGACACCAGAGCGGTGGCCGTGCTGATCCTCCTGTCACCGTGGTTGGACCAGCCGATTCCGCTGTCGGTGACCAGGGTGATCCAGGACGTGTCGTAGAAGGCCACTTCGGCGATCTGGCCGGAGAAGTTGCGGTAGCCGTCGGACTGTCCGTCCCAGCTCGGCGAGGAGTATCCACCGCCGATGAAGGTGTACGGCAACCGTCCCGTGTTGGTGCCCTGTCTGTTGTCCGCCTGGCGATCGCCATCGAGGAAAAGAATCTGCGCCTCTTGCGTGCCGGTGAGGGCGACGTGGTGCCACTCGCCGTCGTCGACGCGCGCCCGTGAGCGCAGCGTCGTGGCGTCGCCCGGGTAACGGAGACGGCCGCGCAGGTAACCGTCCTGGTCGACCAGGAGCATGGGCCACCAGCTGGTGGGGGTGGTGCCGAGGGGCTGGTTCTGCATGGAGACCAGAACGCCGGATTCGGTGGTGCGGAACCAGAGTTCGACGGTCTGGGCGGCGGTGTCGCCCCACGCGTCGGTGGGGACCTCGACCGCGCTGTCGGCCTGCCCGGTGAAGTAGGGCGCGGTGGTGTCGCCGTCCGCGAACGGGCCTGGCCCACCGGGACGTACGCCATCGAGGTAGGCGCCGTTGGTCTCGTCGCCGATCGCGCTGGCGGCGGCAGCGCCCGAGCGTTCGGTGAGGCGCCAGTAGCCGGTGGGGTCGCCGGAGCGGACGGTGTCGGCGTAGGTGCTCGATCCGTTGGTGAACGACGGCTGCGAGAGCTGCCAGGTGCCGCCGTCGGCGTCGGTGTGTTCGGTGATGCGTCCGGTGGCGTCGTCGTAGGTGTTGGTGGCGTGTGTCCGGCCGGAGGGGAGGGTGGCCTCGGTGAGGCGGCCGACCGGCTGGCGCAGGGCGTGGTGTTCGGCGACGGTGGCGGCGTCCAGGGCGCGGTGGTAGACGGCGACCTCGTCGAGTTGGCCGTTGAGGCGGCGGACGCCGCCGGCGATGCCGTCGAAGCCGGAGGACGAGTAGCCGGCGCCGAGGTAGGTGTAGGCCATGTCGAGGTGGTCGATGGCGCCGTTGAGGGTGCCGACGGCGCGGCCGTCGAGGTAGAGGGTCTGGGTGGTGCCCTCGGCGGTGAGGACGGCGTGGTGCCAGGCGCCGTCGGTGACCGTGGCGGAGCTCTTGATCGGGGTGATGTTGCCGCGGTCGCCGGTGAACAGGTAGCCGGAGAGCTTGCCGTTGGCGTCGACGGTCAGCGGCGGGGTCCAGGATTCGGGTTGGCCGTCCTCGAGGCGTTGGCTCTGGAAGCCGACCAGCACGCCGGGACCCGTGGTGCGGAACCACAGTTCGATGGAGAGGAAGGTGGTGGTGCGCAGGGTGTCGTGTGGGAGACGGACGACGGTGTCGGTGCCGTCGAACGACGCGGCGGTGTCGCTGGTGCCGGCCAGCGCGCCCGGCGTGCCGCCCGAGGTGTTGAGGTACTCGGCGTCGTTGAAACCGGTGCGGGAGGGGGCTGAGCTGGCGGCGGTGGCGCCCTCCGCCTCGTCCAGCCGCCAGTAGGAGACGGGGCCGGCGTCCAGGACGGCGCTGCGGTAGAGCGAGCCGTCCTCGTACGTGTAGCGGGTGCATTCGTCCGTCGTGCCGGGCGGGCACACGCTGGTGAGCCGGCCGCTCGTGTAGCCGTAGCGCCAGGTCAGGCCGGGCTCGCCGGGGGCCACGGCGTTGGTGGTGACGGTCTCGACCCGGTTGTCCCGCCAGGTGAAGGTCAGGGTGCGGCCGGAGAGCGCGTCGGTGGCGGTCGCCAGGCGGCCGGACGTGTGGGTGAGGCGCTGTTCGCGGCCGGCGGTGTCGGCGACCTTGGTGAGCTGGCCGCTGGCGTTGAAGGTGTGGGTGGCGCCGGTCGCGTCGCGCAGCACCCAGCCGCCGCCCGTCGCGGTGGTGAGGGTGAGGCTGCCGCCGGACGGCCCCGTGTAGGTGCCGTTGGCGTTGCGGCCGAAGCGGACGCGGTTGCCCTCGGCCAGGGTGACGACCACGTTGCCGTCGGCTTCGACGGCGGCCCGCATGTCCCAACGCGTGGTCCAGCCGGGGCCGAAGGCGAGGTCGGCGCGGGGGTCGAGGGAGTTGTAGGTGCGGGTGACGGCCAGCGGCGGGCCGACGGTGGAGACGGCGGCGTCGGTCGCGGCCGTGGCGAAGTTGCCGCTGACCGGGTTGAAGTCGCGGCCGTCGGAGCCGCCGAGGTGACCGGTGACGGCAGGCTGTGGCACCCGGGTGGAGAACAGCGACGGGTTGGGGCGTAGCGAGGTGGCCTGCCCGTCGTAGGTGTAGGCGTACCAGGCGTAGGTCTTGTCCCAGGAGAGCCAGCCGCTGGGGACGGCCCACTGCTGGTTGGCGCTGCGGCTGCCGGTGCGGCAGTTCTTGCGGGTGTTCTCGCCGTCGACCTCGCAGACCTCGAACGTGAACTGGAGGCGGGCGTTGGGGTAGTGGTCGCGGTCGGTGCCCTCGGCCCAGAGGGTCGGGGTGAGGGTGTCGACGGCGGCGCCGCTGCCGGGGGCGGCGCCGGTCAGCTCGGGCGGGATGTTGACGGCCGCCAGCCGGACCCGGGCGCCGGGGATGCCCTGGCTGGTGAAGCGGGTGACGCCGTAGTCCGTCATCGTCCAGTCGACGGTGTACGTACCCGGCGTCAGCGGCGCGATGCGGGCGTCGACGGTGACGCTCTCACCGGGCGCCACGGCCTGCGGCATCTCGGTGTAGCGGCGCAGCGAGGAGTCGGTGAGTTCGTTGCCGTTGGCGTCGTAGAGGTTGTAGCGCAGCTTGAATCGGCCGCCGGCGGGCCAGGTCTCCTGTCCCTGGTTGGTGATGGTGACGCGCTGCACGCCCTCACTGACGGCGGTCACCGGCTGGGTGAGCTGGCCGAGGCGGTAGGTGGCGCCGTACTGCGTCCACGTGACGTCCAGGCTCGGCGCGCCGTTGGGGTAGCGGGTGGAGCCGAACTGCTTCCAGCCGTAGGAGTCGGTCGTCGAAGCGCGGATGGCCAGGCCGTAGTTGGTCTTGCGGCCGTGGGTCCAGTCATCCACGAGCTGCCGGCCGGCGGAGCCCAGCGCGATGCTCTCCCAGGCCGGCGCGCAGGCCCAGTTGGTCGTGCCGGCTGGCCGCCAGCCATGTGCGAACCGGTCGGTGGCCAGTGCGGCGCCGACGTTCGGACCCGGGTACTGGGCCAGGGTGGAGGCCGACCAGTTCTGGGTGATGGGGTGGATGGTGACCGGACGGGCGTTGCAGGAGTACGACCACGAGTTGTAGAGGGCGAGGCGCGCGTCGAGTACCCAGGCGTTGCGCAGCGAGGACTGCACGCCGGAGAAGCGGAGGAACGAGGTGGCGGCGGAGTCGCCGCCGTCGGGGGTGCCGGCCTTCAGGATCGTGTCCGTGGAGAAGTTGATGTTGTACGGCCGCTGCACATAGGTGGAGGAGCTGGCCTCGACACGGGTCACGGACGGGTCGACGCGGACTGGGTAGACCCGCTCGGGGTCGCTCAGCCACTCCTCGTCCAGGGTGACGACGAGCACCTGGCGGCCGTTCTCGGTGGCCAGTTCGTAGCTGACGCCACCGGTTATCGCGCCGTCGCCGGAACGCTCGTCGACGGCCGAGTCCTCCATCCAGCCGGGCGGCATGTAGGCACGAACGGTGCCCTCGGCGTCGGCGAAGGCGATCCCGCCGTGCTCGTCGAGCGCGGCGGTGAGGCCGTCGAGACGGAGCGGGAACCGCCACTCGGTGGGGGCGTCGGCGTCGCGGAGGACGATCGTTTCCTTGATCTCGGCGTTGCCGCCGAGGAACTCGATGTCGGCGGAGGGCCGGACGTCGCGGTAGGTGACGAGCGGCCCCTCGACCTCGCCGGGGACGGCGCTCGCCTCGGCCAAGGCGTAGCCGACGGCGTGCCCCTCGTCCAGACGGAACGTCATCAACGGGTCGTCCGTGGCCATGGCGCCGAAGCTGACGCCGGCTTCCGTGGCTGTCGTCTCCCACGATTCGCCACCGGCGGCGCGGACGAGGGAAGGGTCGATCGTCTGCCAGACGCCGTCCAGGTCTGGGTAGTTGACCGGCTCGTTGTAGTAGCGGGTGGTGAAGGTGCCGTCCGTGTTGCGGAACGTGCGGGAGTCCTCGGTCCGCTCCTCTGGCACCTCGACGCTGGTCTCCTCGTCGAAACCAGTGAGTTCGGCCGGCGGCAGCGACTCGATGACCTCCGGGTCACCGGACTCCAGCGGCGGGGCCGTGTCCCCCAGGTCGTCGCTGGTCGACTGACCTTCCTCGAGCGGCAGTTGCCCCGGCGCCTCGCCCGGCTCACCTCCGCTGCCGTCCCCCTCGGCGGTCGTGTCGGCGGCATCGGCCTCGTGGGACAGACCATCCGCCGAGCCCCACTCCTGGCCCGGCGCCTCACCGGCCTCGACGGCGACCTCCGACGCGGCGACCCAACGGCTGGCCGCCGCGGCCGTGCCCGGGTCAAGAGCGGTCAGAACCGCCATCAACAGGGCAGCGGACAGCACCAGAAAGCGCGCGCGAAGCACGGTCCCCCCACGAATCGTCGACATGACGACCAAGAGATTCCATGATCTCTTCAGATTTACACAAGACCCCTGTCACGCCATCAACGCGCCTTCACGCCGACAAATCGGCAGTGATCACGACAACACACCTGCGGCGATACCGGATCGTTACCCGAGAGGCGGAACCGGACGGACTTGCTGGTCATTCCGTTACGGGCAGTCGAAGTGACAGGGCCAGCAGAGTCAACTGCCCAGCCCCGGGAGGCTAGAGGGCATACCGTAGATCGGCCCGCGTACCTGGCAGGCGACAAGACAGAGACCTGCGGAGCAATCCACCCATCGCTTTGACCTGCACTGATGCACTACCGCCGAACCGCTGCAGATCCGCGCGCCAACAGGTGCCTTGGCGTAGGCCTCAGCTGCGGGTTTACCCTCGGGTCCGTCATCAACCCTGGTGGGTTCGCAACCCGGCGATCAGGGCGGGGGCGTAGCCGAGCTTGGCCAGGTCCGTCATCAACCCTGGTGGGTTCGCAACAGCAGTTCGCGCATGACGGCCGCGTCCTTGAGGTGGGCCGGTCCGTCATCAACCCTGGTGGGTTCGCAACACCTTGACCGAGCCGTTGCCGGCCTCGGCGTCGATCGTCCGTCATCAACCCTGGCGGGTTCGCAACTGCAGCGGTCCCGGTGCGTGTCCAGACGCCCGGGGCGTCCGTCATCAACCCTGGGGGGTTCGCAACTAGCCGGGCACCAGGCGGGCGCAGGCGCCCCATTGACTCCGTCATCAACCTTGGTGGGTTCACAACGGGAGACCTGGGAGTTCCTGCCGCAGGACGGCCCGAAAAGCAGGCGCCGAGAAACGTCCCGAGCACGTTCCGCAGCGGTGAGCAGGTGATCCGGCCCGCTCCCCCACGCCGCGACGGCGCCCCCTATGAGGCGGGACGCCGCCGTCACCCGATCAGCTGACGCGCCGCCGAACCAGCTGCGTGACGTCCATCACACTCACCAACCGCAGCCCCCGACCCTATTTCGCCTGGTCAGCGCCCGACTTCACCACCTGTAGCGGCAGCAGCTTCTTCCCGGTTGGCCCGATTTGTGTGGATGTGTTCATCTGCGGGCACACCCCGCAGTCGAAGCACGGCGTCCAGCGGCAGTCGTCGACCTCGGTCTCGTCGAGGGCGTCCTGCCAGTCCTCCCAGAGCCAGTCCTTGTCGAGGCCGGAGTCGAGGTGGTCCCACGGCAGGACCTCCTCGTAGGAGCGCTCGCGCGTCGTGTACCAGTCGACGTCGACGCCGAAGGGGGCCAGGGCGGTGGTGGCCGAGGTGAGCCAGAGGTCGTAGGAGAAGTACTCGCGCCAGCCGTCGAAGCGGCCGCCGGCCTCGTAGACGGCGCGGATGACGGCGCCGACGCGGCGGTCGCCGCGGGAGAGGAGGCCCTCGACGATGCCCGGCTTGCCGTCGTGGTAGCGGAAGCCGATGGAGCGGCCGTAGCGCTTGTCGGCGCGGATGCGGTCGCGGAGCTTGGCAAGGCGGGCGTCGGTCTCGTCGGGGGAGAGCTGCGGCGCCCACTGGAACGGGGTGTGCGGCTTGGGCACGAAGCCGCCGATGGAGACGGTGCAGCGGATGTCGTTGGATCCGGAGACCTCGCGGCCCTTGGCGATGACCCGGGTCGCCATGTCGGCGATCTGGAGCACGTCCTCGTCGGTCTCGGTCGGCAGGCCGCACATGAAGTAGAGCTTGACCTGCCGCCAGCCGTTGCCGTAGGCGGTGGAGACGGTGCGGATCAGGTCGTCCTCGGAGACCATCTTGTTGATGACCCGCCGGATCCGCTCGCTGCCGCCCTCGGGGGCGAAGGTGAGGCCAGAACGGCGGCCGTTGCGGGTGAGTTCGTTGGCCAGGTCGATGTTGAAGGCGTCGACCCGGGTGGAGGGCAGCGAGAGGCCGATCTTGTCGTCCGTGTAGCGGTCGGCCAGGCCCTTGGCGATGTCGCCGATCTCGCTGTGGTCGGCCGAGGAGAGGGAGAGCAGCCCGACCTCCTCGAAGCCGGTGGCCGTCAGGCCGCGTTCGACCATCTCGCCGATGCCGGTGATCGAGCGCTCCCGCACCGGGCGGGTGATCATGCCGGCCTGGCAGAAGCGGCAGCCGCGGGTGCAGCCGCGGAAGATCTCCACGGACATCCGCTCGTGCACCGTCTCGGCGAGCGGGACCAGCGGCTGCTTGGGGTAGGGCCACTCGTCGAGGTCCATCACGGTGTGCTTGGACACCCGCCACGGCACGCCCGAGCGGTTGGGGACGACGCGGGCGATCCGGCCGTCCGGCAGGTACTCGACGTCGTAGAAGGCGGGCACGTAGACGCCGCCGGTCCTCGCGAGCCGCAGGAGCAGTTCCTCGCGGCCGCCCGGCCGGCCCTCGGCCTTCCAGGCGCGGATGATGTCCGTCATGTCGAGGACGGCCTGCTCGCCGTCGCCGATGACCGCGCAGTCGACGAAGTCGGCGATCGGCTCCGGGTTGAACGCGGCGTGGCCGCCGGCCACCACCACCGGGTGGTCCTCGGTGCGCTCGCCGGCCAGCAGCGGGACGTCCGCGAGGTCGAGGGCGGTGAGCAGGTTGGTGTAGCCGAGCTCGGTGGAGAAGGAGACGCCGAGCACGTCGAAGGCGCCGACGGGGCGGTGCGCGTCCACCGTGAACTGGGGGACGCGGTGCTTGCGCATCAGCTCCTCCAGGTCGGGCCAGACGCTGTAGGTGCGCTCGGCGAGCACGCCGTCCCGCTCGTTCAGCACCTCGTAGAGGATCATGACGCCCTGGTTGGGCAGGCCGACCTCGTAGGCGTCCGGGTACATCAGCGCCCAGCGGACATCGCAGGCGTCCCAGTCCTTGACGGTGGAGTTCAGCTCACCGCCGACGTACTGGATCGGCTTCTGGACGTGCGGGAGGAGGGCCTCCAGGCGTGGGAAGACCGACTCGACTGGCATGGCTTCTGGCTTCCGGCTCTCGGGACGCTGGCGGACGGACACGGACAGACACGGACGGACACGGGGTAGGCCGTTCAGCCTACCGGGAGTTCCGCAGCCTGCCGCTCGCGGTCGGCGGCGATCGCGACCTCGCGCTCGTGCAGCACCCCGTAGCTGAAGGACGGCTCGCCCTCCCGCTGGGCGATGTCGGCCAGCTCGCGCAGCGCGCCGCGGGCGACGACGCTGTCCTGGTGGTCGCCGAGCGCCTGCTGGAGCGCCTTGCAGCGCTTGACCTGCCGGCGGGCCGGCTTGCCGAGGGCCGGGGTGGCGGCCTCGGCGGCGTAGCGGGCGCGCTTGGCGGCCTTGCGGGCGGCGTGCAGCGCCGCGTCCCGCTCCGGGCCTGGCGGGGTCTCGAACGCGAAGCGCAGCCGGTCGGCGAGCCGGTCGCGGTCGCGGTGCATGGCCTTGGCGAGTACCTGCTCGGCCGGGCGGTCGGCCTTGGGGCGCAGCGGCGGGTCGGCGAGCAGCCGGTCGAGGGCGTCGAGCAGGTCGAGGTGGCGCGGCGAGTCGAGGAGCCGGGTGAGCAGGGCCGAGGTGTCGGTGCGGCGCTCGTGGTCCCAGGCGGCCAGCCGCTCGGCGACCGGGCCGACGCGCAGCTCGTCCGGCAGCTCGTCGAGGCGGGCGGTGAGCCGCTCGGTCAGCACCTCGCGGTCGCGGTCGAGGCCGAGTTCGCCCGCGAGGTGCCGGAGTTCGGCCTCCAGGTGGGCGGTGGCGTCCCGGTCGAGGACGGCGCGGGCGCTGCGCAGCAGGCTGCGGAGCCGGCGGCTGGCGACCCGCATCCGGTGGACGGCGTCGGGGAGCTGGCGGCGGACGGCCGGGTCGAGCGTGACGATGGCCTCGACCTGGCGGCGGGCGTAGTCGAGGACGTGGGCCGCGGCCGAGCCCGCGGGGCGGCGCGGCGGGGCCGGCGGCCTGGGCGCGCCCGCGGTCTCGGCGAGGGCGCGGGCGAGCTTGGACGGCGCCTTCGAGCGGCGCGCGCCGGCGGCGGTGACGCGCTCCTCGACGGCGTCGAGCACGGCCGGGTCGGCGTCCTCCGCGAGCTCCACCTCCAGCTCGGTCCACTCGGCGGTGCGCCCGGCGCGGCGGGCGGTGACGCGGTCGAGCACGGCCTCGGCGAGCGGGGCGCCGCCGACGCCGGCGAGGTTGGTGGGGGCGCGTTCGGTGTCCAGGTCGACGACGGGCACCAGCGCGGCGCGGCGGACCCGGGAGCGGACCAGCGCGGTCAGCTCGGCCGGCGGAGCCTCGTTCGGGGCCTCGGGGTCGAGCGGGGCCTGGATCTCCTCGCGGACGGCGTCGCCGAGCGCGTGGCGCGCCGGGAGCTTCAGGTGCCAGCCGGCGTCCTGCCCGCCGGTGCGCCGGCGCAGCGTGATGCCGGCGGCGGCCAGCCGGCCGTCCTCGGTGTCGTAGTAGCGGGCGCTCAGGCGGCGGACCGGCGACCGGTGCTCGGTGGCGACGGGTCCGGCGCCGGCCAGCTCCGGCAGCGGGCCGGCGAACTCGTACTTGCGCTCGTGTTCCAGGGCCACGTTCACCAGCCTAGGGTTCGGGCGGCGTTCGGGCCACGTTTGCGACACGTTCAGCTGACGTTCGGGACAGGGAGGGGCATAAGGGGCGGAAGGGTGGGAGCGCTCAGGCGGAGAGGGGGCGCTTCATCCGGATGGACTGGAGCAGGCCGATCGCGATCCAGACCGCGAACATCGAGGTGCCGCCGTAGGAGAGGAACGGGAGCGGCACGCCGGCGACCGGCATGATGCCGAGGGCCATGCCGATGTTCTCGAAGCACTGGAACGCGAACCAGGCGACGACGCCGGCCGCGATCACCGTGCTGTAGAGGTCGGTGGACCCGCGGGCTATTCGGAGCGCGCGCCACAGCACCACGCCGATCAGCAGGATGATCCCGCCGGCCCCCACGAAGCCCAGCTCCTCGCCGGCCACCGTGAAGATGAAGTCGGTGTGCTGCTCGGGCACGAACTGCCCGGTGGTCTGGGTGCCCTGGCCGAGCCCGGAGCCGAACATGCCGCCCGAGCCGATGGCGATCCTGGCCTGGTTGGTGTTGTAGCCGACGCCCGACGGGTCGAGCGCCGGGTTGGCGAACGCGGCGAACCGGTTGATCTGGTACTCGTCGAGCACCCCGAGCGCCCAGACCAGGACCGCGCCGACGGCGCCGGCCCCCACCAGGCCGATGGTCCACTTCAGGGAGGCGCCGGAGGCGAGCAGCATGCCGAGCACGGTGGCGCCGATGACCATCGCGGTGCCCATGTCGTCCATCAGCACGACGGCGAGCGGCACGGCGACGAAGCCGAGGGCCTGGAGGACGGCGCGCCGGCCGGGGAACTCCCGGTCGCCGGCGTCGACGGCGTCGGCGAGGACGGTGGCCATCACGAGGATGGCGGCGACCTTGACGAACTCGCCCGGCTGGATGGTGTAGCCGCCGATGGACAGCCAGGCGCGCTGCCCGTTGATCTCGGTGCCGAGCGGCGTGAACACCAGCAGGACGACGCCGAGGGAGAAGGCGTAGAAGACGAAGACCGCGCTGCGCAGCCGTTGGTGGCCGAGCCAGATGATGCCGACGGCGAGGGTGAGGCCGACGGCCAGGTTGATGCTCTGGCGGATCAGGAAGTAGTTCGGGTCGCCGCCGGTTATGCCGGTGCGGTTGCGGGTGGCGGACCAGATCAGGACTATGCCGAGCACGGAGAGCGCGAGGCCGGCGAGGAGCAGCAGCCAGTCGATGCGGCGGGCGACGGAGTCCCGGTGGGCCAGCCGGCGCCAGGCGCTCCCGCGCCGGGCCGGCGGCCTGACCGTCAGGGTGTGCACGCTCATCAGTCGTCCTGGTCCTCGCGCCGGCCGGTCCGCTCGCCGGTCTCACCCGGCACTCCCCCGCCGCCCGGATCCCCGGTGGCGGTCTCGGCGACGTTGCCCACGCCGTCCGGGGTGACGAGGGCGTCGGGGTCGAAGCCCGGTTCGTAGCCGTTGCCCTGGTCGGCGTCCCCGCCCTCCTCCGGGGTGGCGTCCCCGGTGCCGTCGCCGTCCCCCTCGCCCGCACCGTCCCGCGGCTCGTCGCGGTCCGGCACGATGGTGCCGTTCTCGTCGATCTCCGGCAGGTCCCGGTTCGGCTCGGCGAGCAGCGCGGCGTCCTCGTTGATGCCGCCGCCCTGGACGCCGTAGATGGACTCCCAGATGTGCCGGACCGCGTCACCCGAGGCGCCGGAGCCGGTGCCGGCCTGGGCGATGGTCATCACGACGGTGTAGTCGTCGGTGTAGGTGGCCAGCCAGGACGTCGTCTGCTGGTCGCCCGACGCCTCGGCGGTGCCGGTCTTGCCGTGCAGCACGATGTCGTTCTGCGGCCAGCCGCCGAACTTCCAGTCGGCGCTGCCGCGGGTGATCACGCCTGCGGTGGCGGTCCGCAGATTCTCTATGGTCTGCTCGCTGGCCGGCAGTTCGCCGTTGGCGTGCGGCTCGAACTCCTCGACCACCGTGCCGTCGGCGGCGATCACGGCCCGCCCGACCTGCGGCTGGTAGAGCGTGCCGCCGTTGCCCAGGGCCGCGTAGACGGAGGCCAGCTGGAGCGGGGTGACCAGCACGTCGCCCTGGCCGATGGAGAAGTTGAGCATGTCACCGGCGCGCATCTTCATGCCCTCGGTGCAGTTCTCGCGGGCGATCCTGGCCACGTAGTCCTGGCGGTCGGTGTCCGCGATCTCGCACCAGTTCTCCTCGTTGGCCTCCCAGTACTCCTGCTTCCACTCCCGGTCCGGGATGCGGCCCGCGGCCTCGTTGGGCAGGTCGACGCCGGTGGCCTCGCCGAGCCCGAAGTCGTGGGCGGTGCGGAACAGCCAGTCGTCCGGGTCGTCCACCGGCTCGAGGCCGCCCTCGCGCTGCCACTCGCGGTGCGCGATGCCGTAGAAGACGGTGTTGCAGGAGACCTCGATGGCCCGGCCCAGGCTGATCGAGCCGTACGCCTGGGACTCGAAGTTGGCGAAGGACTGGCCGCCGACCTCGTAGGAGGAGCCGCACTCGTACGAACCGTCGAAGTCGTAGCCCGCGTTGATGGCGGCGGTGGAGGTGACCACCTTGAAGGTGGATCCGGGCGGGCCCTGGCCCTGGATGGCGCGGTTGAGCAGCGGGTTGCCGCCGTCCTCGTCGGTGAGGCGGGTGTAGTCGTCGTTGGAGATGCCGCCCACCCACACGTTGGGGTCGTAGTCGGGGGCGGAGGCCATGGCGACGACGCGTCCTGTGTCGTTCTCCAGCACTATCGCCGATCCGGAGTCCGCCTCGTAGTTGCGGCCCGAGATGTCGTCGTGCTGCGTCCTGGCGATCTCCATGGCCTGCACGAGCTCCCGCTCCACGACGGCCTGCACGCGGCTGTCGATGGTGGTGACGAGGTTCGCGCCGGCCTGGGCCGTCTCGCTCTCGGACTCGCCGAGCACCCGGCCGAACTTGTCGACCTCGTAGCGGGTGACGCCTGCCTGGCCGCGCAGGTAGCTGTCGTACTGGCGCTCCAGGCCCGAGCGGCCGATCTGGTCCGAGCGCAGCAGCGGGTTGTCGGTGTCCTCGGAGTCGGCGACCTCCTCGTCGGTCACCGGCGAGAGGTAGCCGAGCACCTGCGCCGAGTTGGCGCCGTCGGGCGCCGAGTAGCGGCGCACGGCCGCGGGCTCGGCTGAGATGCCGGGGAACTCCTCGGCGCGCTCCCTGATCTGGAGCGCCTGCTGGGTGGTCGCCTCGTCGGTGATCGGGATCGGCTGGTAAGGCGAACCGTTCCAGCAGGGCTGCGGGGTCTCGGCGTCGCACAGCCTGACCTGGTTGGTGACCTCCTCGACCGCCAGGCCGAGCAGTTCGGCCACCCGGACGAGGACGGCCTCGCCGTCGTCGGGCAGCCGGCTCAGCTCGGTGCGGTCGGCGGTGACGACGAGCCGCGTCTCGTTGTCGGCCATCGGCACCCCGCGCGCGTCGAGGATGGCGCCACGCACCGCGGGACGGACGGCCTGCTGCACGTGGTTGCCCGCGGCCTCGGCGGCGAACTCGTCGCCCTGCCTGATCTGGAGGTACCAGAGCCGGCCCCCCAGCGTGAGCAGCAGCGAGAAGACCAGTATCTGGATGACGACCAGCCGGATGGTGATCCGCGAAGTCCGGCCGGTCTCCGGGATGTTCGTCACAGCCGCTTGACCCCCTTGATGCGCCCCGCCCGGTTGCGGGCGGACCGGCTGAGCAGTGTGGACCGGGTGCCGCCGAGCCTGGCGGCCTTGCCGTACCTGATGCGGCGCGGGCCGCGGCCGCGCGGGCCGCCGCCGCCCTTGAGCCAGCTGACGGCCGAGTCGCCGCCCCCGCCACCGGACTTGCCCTCGCCGGACAGCGGGTCGCTCTCCAGCCGTCTGGCCATGGCCATCACCAGCGGCACGACGAACGGGGCGAGCAGCAGGTCGTAGATGGTCGCCGTCAGCAGCAGGTTGCCGAGCCCGACGTCACGCGCCGCGCTGTCACCGACCAGCGCGCCGACGCCGGCGTACAGCAGCGTCGAGCTGGCGGCGCCGGCGGCGACCACCAGCATCGGCACGGTGGCCGAGCGGTGCTGGCCGCTCTCCGGCCTGGTCAGCCCGGCGGCGTAGCCGATCACGCACAGCACCAGCGCGTACCGGCCGACGGCGTGGTCGGCGGGCGGCGCGAGGTCGGCGAGCAGGCCGGCGAAGAAGCCGACCAGGCAGCCGCCGACATGGCCGTAGACCAGGGCGAGGCCCAGCACGGCGAGCAGCAGCAGGTCGGGCGTGGCGCCCGGCAGACCGAGCCTGGCCAACACGGTGACCTGCGCGATCAGCGCCACCGTGACCAGGATGGTGGCCAGCAGGGTGCGGGAGACGCGCATCGGTCTCACTCCTCGGTGGCGGTGTCGTCTTCGCCGGCCCCGGGCGGTGGCGCTTCGCCATCTCCGGCGCCCGGCTCGGCGGTCGGGGTCTCACCCTCGGTCGGCGGCTGGGGCTCGCCGACGTCCTCGCCGGACTCGCCCTGGGTCTCCTCGCCTTCGCCGCCGGCTTCCTCGTCCTCGTTGCGCGCCCCCTGCTCGCGCTCGTCGTCGCCGCGCCGCTCGTCCCGGTTCTCCTCCTCGGGACGGGGCGGCAGCACGGAGTCGCGCGGGTTGTCGCGCGGCGGCTCGACGACCACGCCCACCAGGTCGAGCTGGGTGAACGAGACGAAGGGCCGCACCTCCACGGTGCGGGTGAGGTCGCCGTTGGAACGGTTGACGTTGACGACCTCGCCGACCGGCACCCCCGGCACGAAGGGCCGGTTGTCCGAGGAGCCGAAGGTGACCATCCGGTCGCCCCGCTCCACCCGCGCCTGCTGGTTGAACAGCTGTACGTCGAACGTGTTGTCGCCGCGGCCGGTGGCGAGGCCGAGCTCCTCGCTGTCCTCCAGGCGGGTGCCGACGCTGAACTCCGGGTCGTTGGCCAGCAGCACCGTGGCCTGGCCGCGCCCCACCGTGGTGACCCGGCCCACCAGGCCCTCGCCGTTGAGCACCGTCATGTCGCGGGCGATGCCGTCCTCGCTGCCCGCGTCGATCGTCACCGTCCAGGAGAAGCCCTGGGCGGCGCCGATGGCGATCACCTGCGCGCCGACGATCCGGTAGCCGCCGGCTCCCGACGTCCGGAGGAGCTCGTCCAACTGCTGCATCCGCGAGTCGCGGTACTCGTCGCTGCCGAGTTGCTGCCGCAACTCCGCGTTCTGCCGCTCCAGCTCGGCGATGCGGTCGTGCTGGTCGCCGGAGTCGCGGACCGCCGAGATGGCGTTGGCCACCGGGTCGACCGCGCCGGCCACCCCCTCCTCGACCGGTCCGAAGAACGACGCGGCGGCCTCCCGTGGCCCGTCGAGCGGGGAGTTCTCACCCCCGCGGAGGTCGAGCGAGATCAGTGCGAAGGCGATGGAAACCAGCAGGACGAGGAGCAGTCGGCTCTCTCGTGTGTCCCTCACGTGCGGAGGCCGTGCCTTTCTGGTCGGTCCTTGGGAAGGTCATGCGCCCGGGAGCGGTTCCGGGCGGCGCCCGCCGCGCGGTCCTGGGGCCGGCCGCGCGGCGGACGTGGCGGACGTGGCGGCGCGGGCGCCGGGAACCACCGACGGGGCCTAGCGCCTCGGTTGGGCGTCGAGCACCTGCTGCAACGCCTCGAACTCCTCGACGCACTTGCCGGAGCCGAGCGCCACCGAGTCCAGCGGGTCCTCGGCGATGTGGATCGGCATGCCGGTCTCGGTGCGCAGCCGTTCGTCGAGGCCGCGCAGCAGGGCGCCGCCGCCGGTGAGCACGATGCCGCGGTCCATCACGTCGCCCGACAGCTCGGGCGGGCACTTGTCGAGCGTCGTCTTCACGGCGTCGACGATGGCGTTGACCGGCTCCTCCATCGCCTTGCGCACCTCGGCGGAGGAGATCACCACCGTCTTCGGCAGGCCGCTGACCAGGTCACGACCGCGGATCTCGGTGTGCTCGTCCTGGTCCATCTCGTAGGCCGAGCCGATGGTGATCTTGATGCTCTCGGCGGTGCGCTCGCCGAGCAGGAGGCTGTACTCCTTCTTGATGTGCTGGATGATCGCGTTGTCCAACTCGTCGCCCGCCACCCGGATGGACTGGGCGGTGACGATGCCGCCGAGCGAGATCACGGCCACCTCGGTGGTGCCGCCGCCGATGTCCACCACCATGTTGCCGGTGGCCTCGTGCACCGGCAGGCCCGAGCCGATCGCGGCCGCCATCGGCTCCTCGATGATGTGCACCTGGCGGGCACCGGCCTGCGTCGACGCCTCGATCACGGCGCGGCGCTCGACCCCGGTGATGCCGGACGGCACACACACGACGACCCGAGGACGTGCCAGATAACGGCGCTTGTGGATTTTGAGAATGAAGTACCTGAGCATCCGCTCGGTGATCTCGAAGTCGGCGATCACGCCGTCCTTCAGGGGGCGCACCGCGACGATGTTGCCCGGGGTGCGGCCGATCATCTTCTTCGCCTCGGCGCCGACCGCGAGAATGCCACCGGTGTTGGTGTTGATGGCCACCACCGACGGCTCGTTGAGGACAATCCCACGACCTCTGACGTACACCAGCGTGTTGGCCGTCCCGAGGTCGACTGCCATGTCACGGCCGATGAACGACATATTGTTCGCCATAGGGATACATCTGGCCTTCCAGCTGGAGCGATTTGTGCGGGGAGGTCGGCAGGGGTTGCGATGAACGGTACGCCAGGAGGGCTCTCCCGCTCACGGGGGAGAGCCGGGCGGCGATGCCATCGTATCCACGGCCGGTCGAACACGGAGCGCCGGAGCGCCGCTTTCGCCATTGTCGGCGGAACCTGACCCGCCCTCCGTCATGGTGACGTCGTGTTCGGGTGACGGGTTCCCTCGTTCGACTGTACATACCCCATTGAGCGAAGGCGTTCAGGTGAACACTGACGGCGAGTCAGGACCGCTCACGACGGCTCACGGAAAGAAGATCTTCAGTTCCCGTTCGGCGGACTCTTCGGAATCCGAGGCGTGAATCAGGTTCTCCCGCACGATCGTGCCATAGTCACCCCGAATGGAGCCCGGCGACGCGACGATGGGATCCGTCGGACCGGCCATCACGCGCAGCCCCTCGATGACGCGCTCGCCCTCCACGACCATGACGACGCTCGGCCCCGACGCCATGAAGTCGAGCAGCGGCTCGTAGAACGGACGGCCGACGTGCTCGGCGTAGTGCGTCTCCAGCGTGACACGGTCCAGGGTGCGCAGCTCCAGCGCGGTGACGGCCCAGCCGGCCTTGCGCTCGATCCGGCCGATGATCTCGCCGACGAGTCCGCGGGCGACGGCGTCCGGCTTGAGCAGGACGAGAGTGCGCTGGCTCATGGCAGGCGGCTCCAGAGAAAAGGGACATCAGGATGGGGCTCGCAAGATTACCGCCACGGGTCCAGTGCGTTCGACGCGGACCGGTGGTTGTATCCCCCCACCCACCCGCCCTTTCCCCGGCTGCCGCCACCGGCCACGGTCCCGGAACGCGGCTGCCGTCGCTCCCAGGGCCTACGGCCCGGGCCGAGCGCACTCCCGCACGACGGCGCGAAGGCGGACCTACCGCCGCCGCGCGGCCAGCCGCGCACAGCGCGGAGGTTGGGGCGCGCCGCCCCGCCGCAGCGGCGCGGCGAGACGGAACGCCGCAGGCCGCCGGCAAGACGGCCGGCCTCGCCCAGCGGCCGCCCAGCGGCGGAGCCGCCGTGGGCTCACCCCGGGCCTCCGGCCAGGCCGGGCCGGACCTGCCGCGCGCAGCGCCAGGCCCCGCCCGGCGGGCGAAGCCGCCTCAGGCCACGGCCGGGTGGCCGGCCGCAAGCTGGTACAGAGACGCCGCCCGCCAGGGCACGAGGCAGTGCCACGCCGCGGCACCTGGTGCCGAGAACGACGCGGCCGGCCGCGCGGAGGTTGGGGCGCGCCCAGCGCGAAAGCGGGACCGCCGGCGCAGCACGGCGAGACGGCAACGCCGCGCGCCGCCGCGCGGCCGGCCGACCGCGCCCAGCGGCGAAGCCGCCATGGGCCAAGGCCCGGCCTCCGGCCAGGCGGGGCCGGACCTGCCGCGCGCAGCGCCAGGCCCCGCCCGGCGGGCGGGGCCGCCTCCGGCCACGGCCGCAGGCCGGAGCGGAGAACCGCTGCCCGCCAGGGCACGAGACGGCGGTGCCGCGCAGCGGGACCTGGTGCCAAGACCCGGCACGGCCGGCCGCGCGGAGTACGGAGGTTGGGGCGCGCCCAGCGCGAAAGCGGGGCTGTCGCCGCTTCGTGGCACGAACCGGCGGCGCGGCGAGACGGAACGCCGCAGGCCGGCACGAGCCAGTTGGCCGCGCAGCGCCGGCCGCGCCCGGCGGGCGGGGCCGGCTCCGGCCAGGGCCGTGGGCCGGGGCGGAGACCGCCGCCCGCCAGGGCGCGAGGTGGCAGTGCGGTGCGAAGCCGCCCCTGGCCACGGGCCGCGGGGCGGGTGGGTGGGTGGGTGGGGGAACGGGAATCCCAGGTCAGCGAGGGAGGGCCGCGCCCGGGGCGGTTGTGTCGATGTGGCGGCCGAAGTGGATGGAGGCCCACCAGAGGGCCGCGAACGCCGCGCCGAGGACGAACATCGCGGGGATGACGAAACCGGCGGCGATCAGCGCGGCTTGGAGGGCCCAGCCGAGTGGCAGCGCGATCGGGAGGCGCAGCAGGCCGCAGAGCAGCAGGCAGAGCGCCATCGCGGGGCCGCTGACGGCCCAGATCGTGGTGGTGGAGAGGTCGTCGGAGAGCCGCATCGCCGCCACCGCCGCCAACCCGATGACGATGAACTCGCAGACCAGCGTGGACGCGCAGAGCGTCCGTAGCATGCGCATCAGCGGGACCTCCCCAGCAGCAGTCGGGCCTCGCCGACCGTGATCACCGAGCCGGTGACCAGCACGCCGGCCCCGGCGTACTCGTGTTCCTCCTCGGCCAGCGTGATGGCCGCGTCCAACGCGTCGTCGAGGCGCGGCTCGACCTGGACCCGTTCCTCGCCGAAGACCTCGACGGCGAGTGCGGCCAGCTCGTCCACGTCCATCGCGCGGTGGCTGGCGTTGCTGGTGACGACGACCTCGGTGAACACCGGCTCGAACGCTTCGAGGAGGCCGCGGACGTCCTTGCCGGCCGAGGCGCCGACCACGCCGATGAGCCGGCTGAAGCCGAACGCCTCGCTCATGGCGGCCGCCGTGGCCTGCGCGCCCGCCGGGTTGTGCGCCGCGTCGAGCACCACCGTGGGGCTGCTGCGCACCACCTCGAGGCGGCCTGGCGAGGTGACGGAGGCGAACGCGGAGCGCACCACCTCCTGGTCGAGGGTGCGGGCCGGCTGGCCGTCGCCGATGCCGAAGAACGCCTCGACGGCGGCCAGCGCGACCACCGCGTTGTGCGCCATGTGCTCGCCGTAGAGCGGGAGGAAGACCTCGGGGTAGTCGCCGCCGAGCCCGCGCAGCGTCAGCAGTTGGCCGCCGACCGCGACCTCGCGGGCGACGACGCCGAACTCCATGCCCTCCCTGGCCACCGTGGCGTCGACCTCGACGGCCCGCCGCAGCACCACGGAGGCGGCCTCGATGCTGGGCTGCTGGGCCAGCACCACCCGGGCGCCCTGCTTCACGATCCCGGACTTCTCGCCGGCGATGGCCTCGGGGGTGGTGCCGAGCCGGTCGGTGTGGTCGAGCGTGACGGGGGTGAGGACGGCGACCTGCGCGTCGATCACGTTCGTCGAGTCCCAGGTGCCGCCCATGCCGACCTCGACCACCGCGACGTCGACCGGGGCGTCGGCGAAGGCCGCGTAGGCCATGCCCGTCAGCACCTCGAAGAAGGAGAGCCGGTAGGGCTCGCGGGAGTCGACCAGCTCGACGTAGGGCTTGATGTCCTCGTAGGTGGCGACGAACCGCTCGGGCGCGATCGGCTCGCCGTCCAGGCTGATCCGCTCGGTGATCGACTGGACGTGCGGGCTGCTGAACCGGCCGGTGCGGAGCTCGAAGGCGCCGAGCAGCGCCTCGATCATCCGGGCCGTGGTGGTCTTGCCGTTGGTGCCCGTGATGTGGATGGCCGGGTAGCTGCGCTGCGGCTCGCCGAGCAGGTCCATCAGGGGCCGGATCCGGCTCAGCGACGGCTCCAGCTTGGTCTCCGGCCAGCGCTTGGACAGCTCCGCCTCGACCTCGCGCAGCGCGCGGTCGAGCTCGGGATCGGCCGGGCGGACCGGCAGCTCGCTCGCCCGCGGCGCCCCTGACTGGGCGCGCAGCGTGCGGCTGCCGGCCTCGATCACGGCGAGATCGGGGTCGCGGTCGCTCTCCTCGGCCACGATCTCGTCGAATTCCTCGCCGAAACCGTCGTACTGGTCGTCGCTCACGGACCCAGTCTACGAACCGCCACCGACATCGACGGAGCTAGGGGAGCCTGGCCAGCTGGGCGGTGATCCGGGTGATGTCCTCCTCGGCGGCGGCCCGGCGGGCCCTGATCTTGTCGACCACGTGGTCGGGCGCCTTGGCGAGGAACGCCTCGTTGCCCAGCTTGGCGTTGGTGCCGGCGAGTTCCTTCTCGGCGGCGGCCAGGTCCTTGGTGAGCCGCTTGCGCTCGGCCGCCACGTCGATCGCGCCCGACAGGTCGAGCGCGACGGTGGCGCCGCCGACCGGCAGGGTGGCGGTGGCCGTGAAGCCGTCGCCCGCCGCCTGGAGGCGGAGCAGCGCGCGCATCGCCTCCTCGTGCGCGCCGAGCCCGGTGCCGGCCAGGTCGAGGGTGGCCGGCACCCGCTGTCCCGGCTGGAGGCCCTGGTCGGCGCGGAACCTGCGGACCTCGGTGACCAGGCGCTGGACGGCCTCGATCTCCCGCTCGGCTGCCGCGTCGCGGAAGCCGGAGTCGGCCGGCCAGTCGGCGATGACGACGGACTCGCCGCCGGTCAGCGTCGTCCACAGCTCCTCGGTGACGAAGGGGATCACCGGGTGCAGGAGCCGCAGCGTGACGTCGAGGACCTCGCCGAGCACCCGGCGGGAGACCTCGGCGGGGCGGCCGCCGGCGGTGAAGGTGGTCTTGGACAGCTCGACGTACCAGTCGAAGACCTCGTCCCAGGCGAAGTGGAAGAGGGCGTCGCTCAGCTTGGCGAACTGGTAGTCGTCGTAGTAGGCGTCGGTTTCGGCGACCACCGAGTTCAGCCGGGAAAGGATCCAGCGGTCGGTGGCCGACAGTTCCTCGGGAGCCGGCAGCGGGCCCTCGACGGTGGCGCCGTTCATGAGCGCGAACCGGGTGGCGTTCCAGACCTTGTTGGCGAAGTTCCGTGACGCCTGGACCCAGTCCTCGCCGATCGGCACGTCGATGCCGGGGTTGGCGCCGCGGGCCAGGGTGAAGCGGACCGCGTCCGAGCCGTAGGCGTCCATCCAGTCGAGCGGGTTGACCGCGTTGCCGAAGGACTTGGACATCTTCTTGCCGAACTGGTCGCGGACCATGCCGTGCAGGGCGATGGTGTGGAACGGCGGGGTGCCGTCCATCGCGTAGAGGCCGAACATCATCATCCTGGCGACCCAGAAGAAGAGGATGTCGTAGCCCGTGACCAGGACGGAGTTGGGGTAGAACTTCTCGACGCTCTCGGTGCGCTCGGGCCAGCCCAGCGTGGAGAACGGCCAGAGCCCGGAGGAGAACCAGGTGTCGAGGACGTCGGTGTCCTGGTGCCAGCCCTCGCCGGCCGGCGGCGCCTCGTCGGGGCCGACGCAGACGACCTCGCCGTCCGGCCCGTACCAGACGGGGATCCGGTGGCCCCACCACAGCTGGCGCGAGATGCACCAGTCGTGGAGGTTGTCGACCCACTCGAAGTAGCGGGAGGACATCTCCTTGGGGTGGATGGCGACCCGGCCGTCGCGGACGGCGTCGCCCGCGGCCTTGGCCAGCGGGGCGACCTTGACCCACCACTGCATGGAGAGCCGGGGCTCGACGGTGGTCTTGCAGCGCGAGCAGTGGCCGACCGCGTGCGTGTAGGGCCGCTTCTCGGCGACGATCCGCCCCTCGGCGCGCAGCGCGGCGACGACCGCGGAGCGGGCCTCGAACCGGTCGAGGCCCAGGAAGGGGCCGTGCACGGTGATGTTGCCGCGCTCGTCCATGACGGTGAGCTGGGGCAGCCCGTGGCGCCGGCCGATCTCGAAGTCGTTGGGGTCGTGCGCGGGGGTGACCTTGACGGCGCCGGTGCCGAACCCGGGGTCGACGTGCTCGTCCGCGACGACCGGGATCTCGCGGTCGGTGAGCGGCAGCTTCACGGTGCGGCCGACGAGGTGGCGGTAGCGCTCGTCCTCCGGGTGGACGGCGACGGCGGTGTCGCCGAGCATCGTCTCGGCCCGGGTAGTGGCGACGACCAGCGAGTCGTCGCCCTCGCCGTAGCGGATGGAGACCAGCTCGCCCTCGTCGTCCTGGTACTCGACCTCGATGTCGGAGATCGCGGTCAGGCAGCGCGGGCACCAGTTGATGATGCGCTCGGCGCGGTAGATCAGGTCGTCGTCGAAGAGCCGCTTGAAGATCGTCTGGACGGCGCGGGACAGGCCCTCGTCCATGGTGAACCGCTCGCGGGACCAGTCGACGCCGTCGCCGAGCCGCCGCATCTGGCCGGAGATCTGCCCGCCTGACTCGGCCTTCCACTGCCAGACGCGCTCGACGAACGCCTCGCGGCCCAGGTCGTGCCGGGACTTGCCCTCCTTGGCCAGCTCGCGCTCCACCACGTTCTGGGTGGCGATGCCGGCGTGGTCCATGCCGGGCTGCCACAGCGTCTCGAAGCCCTGCATCCGCTTGCGGCGGGTGAGGGCGTCGATCAGGGTGTGCTCGAAGGCGTGGCCCAGGTGGAGGCTGCCGGTGACGTTGGGCGGCGGGATGACGATCGTGTACGGGTCCTTGGCGCTCTTGGCGTCCGCCGTGAAGTAGCCCCGTTCTACCCAGCGCTCGTACAGCTTCCCCTCTACATCGGCCGGCGTGTACTGCGTCGGCAGATCGGCTGAGGCTGCGTGTGGCCCGCTGGCGGGCGGCTGGGTGTTCTCGGTCACGGCAGAAGTCTACGAGGCCGGCCGCACCGAGTTCGCATCAGTTCCGAAGGGGGGCGGGGCGGGGGCTTGATGCCTTCGGGCCTTGGACGGGGTGCCCGGCCAGATGTACAGAACCGCACCCCGTCCGACAGGATGTGCACAGGCAATCCTGAGGAGCGTCTCTGATGGGCATAGCGAGCCTGAGCATTGCTCAGCCTTGCGAGCCGATCGCCTTCGTGCCCTGGTACTGAACGACAGTGGCCGTCAGCCCGCGTGGCACGTCCCTCCGGACGCTGGTCGGCCGGGCCACAGGGCTCGGCCGAGGAGGGTGCCCGACGTCGCCTGGGCGCCGGGCGTGCAGGTAACACCCTGCCACATGTCCGCTACGTTTCGCTAATCCGATTGGTGAACCTCCGCACAAGGGGTATGCAAATGAGTCAGAACCAGCCGGGTCCCTACGGGCAGCAGCCCCCGCAGGGCCCGCCGCCCGGCCAGCCCGGGCCGTACGGGGTGCCGCAGCAGGGTCCGCCGGCCGGCGGTCCGAATCCGTACGCGCAGCCCGGGGCGCCAGGCGCCTCGGGCTCGCCTGGTTACGGCTATCCGCAGACCCCGGGGCAGCCGGGTCAGCCGGCTCAGCCCGGCCCTCCCCCGCCGCCGCCCGGCGGCTACGGGCAGCAGCCGCCGCAGCAGCCCCCCTACGGCCAGCCGCAGCAGCCTGGGCCGTACGGCCAGCCGCAGCAGCCCGGCGCCTTCGAACTGCATTCGCCCGGCCAGTTTCCCGGCCAGCAGCCGCCGGGACAGCCGCCCTACGGTGATCCGGCCTCCTACGGCCAGCCGGCGGGTGGCGGTGGCGGTGGGCGGAAGCGCACCGGCCTGATCGCGGTGGCCGTCGTGGCGGCGCTCGCCGTGATCGGCGGCGGCGTGTACTTCCTGACCAGCGGCGACGACGCCGGCAACGGTCCGAGCTCCGACGACGGCAGCCGGTTCACGGTGTCGCTGCCCGACGCCACCGGGGACTTCGACCGGGTGCCAGGCGAGAGCGGCCTCGACCTCCCCAACGAGGAGGAGCAGGCCGAGATGGGCGTCGAGAACATGGAGGGTGAGAGCGGCGCCTACGCGGACTTCGACGCCACGGCGGAGATCCCCGACCCGGACGGCACCTACCTGATGGCGGGGGGCCTCTGGGGCGAGGTGCCCGACCCCACGGCCGTCGTCGACGGGATGTTCGGCCTGGCCGCGTCCGAGGCCTCGGCCGAGGAGTCGGAGCAGATGGAGCTCGTCGGCAGCCCGGAGAACTTCTCCGACGACGAGGTGGTGCTCAAGTGCCAGCTGGTCAGGGGCACCGAGCCCGAGCCCACCCTGGGCTACGTGATCGAGGCGCCGGTCTGCATCTGGGCCGACTTCAGCACCATCGGCCTGCTGATCTACCAGGGGATGCCAGGACTGCCCGCGGACTTCGACCCGAACTCGGACGAGATCCCGGAGATGACGGCGCCCGAGACGATGCCGCTGGCCGACGCGGCCGAGATCGCCAGGCAGCTGCGCCTCGACGCGCTGCAGCCGGCCGAGGGCGGCGCCGAGTCCGAGGGCTGACCGAGGGGGCGCACCCCGGCGACAGGTGAGGGGCCCGACACCGGATTCCGGTGTCGGGCCCCTCTCCTTTGATCGGGTTCGATCGGGTGGCGGCCGCTCAGGCCGTCTTCTCGTGCGGCGGCACCGAGCCGCGCTGCTTGGCCAGCCGGGAGCGGGGCACCAGCGTCGGGTTGACGTTCGACCGCACCACGTCCTCGGTGATCACGACCTGGCCGACGTCGGGCCGGGAGGGCACCTCGTACATCACCGACATCAGCACCTCCTCGATGATCGCGCGCAGCGCCCGGGCGCCGGTGCCGCGCAGGATCGCCTGGTCGGCGATGGCCTCCAGCGCCGGCAGCGTGAACTCCAGCTCGACGCCGTCGATCTCGAAGAGCCGCTGGTACTGCTTCACCAGCGCGTTCCGCGGCTCGACCAGGATCCTGAGCAGCGCCTCGCGGTCCAGGTTCTGCACGGAGGTGATCACCGGCAGCCGGCCGATGAACTCGGGGATCATGCCGTACTTGACCAGGTCCTCGGGGAGCGCCTCGCGCAGCAGCTCGGCCGAGCCGCGGTCCCGCTTGGAGCGGATGTCGGCGCCGAAGCCGATGCCGCGGGCGCCCGACCTGGCGCGCACGATCTCGTCGAGGCCGGCGAAGGCGCCACCGACGATGAAGAGCACGTTCGACGTGTCGATCTGCAGGAACTCCTGGTGCGGGTGCTTGCGCCCGCCCTGCGGCGGCACCGCGGCGGTGGTGCCCTCCAGGATCTTCAGCAGGGCCTGCTGGACGCCCTCGCCCGAGACGTCCCTGGTGATCGACGGGTTCTCGCTCTTCCGCGCCACCTTGTCGATCTCGTCGATGTAGATGATCCCCTGCTCGGCCTTCTTGATGTCGTAGTCGGCGGCCTGGATCAGCTTGAGCAGGATGTTCTCCACGTCCTCACCGACGTAGCCGGCCTCGGTGAGCGCGGTGGCGTCGGTGATGGCGAAGGGGACGTTGAGCATCCTGGCCAGCGTCTGGGCGAGCAGGGTCTTGCCGGAGCCGCTGGGGCCGAGCAGCAGGATGTTGGACTTGGAGAGCTCGATGGCCTCGTCACGCGACTGACCGTCGGCCTCGCTGGCCCGCACCCGCTTGTAGTGGTTGTAGACGGCCACCGAGAGCGCCTTCTTGGCGTCCTCCTGGCCGACGACGTAGCTCTCCAGGAAGTCGAAGATCTCCCGCGGCTTCGGCAGCTCGCCGAGATCGGACTCCGAGGACTCGGCAAGCTCCTCCTCGATGATCTCGTTGCAGAGCTCGATGCACTCGTCGCAGATGTAGACCCCCGGGCCCGCGATGAGCTTCTTCACCTGTTTCTGGCTCTTGCCGCAGAACGAGCACTTGAGCAGATCGCCGCCATCACCGATGCGTGCCACGAGGTGCTTCCCCTTCGCCTGCGCACCGCCGGGGAGACGGCGCGCTCATGCTTGCCTGAAGACGACGGTACCTTGTCGCCCCGGCGGATAGGCCCCCCTTGACGGGAATCCCCCTCGCCGGGGCCTTCCCGCCCAAAGGGGGCGGCCAGTCGCTCGTCTCGGTTGTCGCCTGATGTGTGTTACTGGGTCGTGCGGGGTGGTGCGAGATGGTGCCCTTTTTCGTGCGGGGCGGTGCGTCACGGTCCGGGTGGCCGGGGCTCGGAAGCCGGGCGCCGGGGTTCAGACCGCGGTGGTGGAGCGGGTGGTGACGATCTGGTCCACCAGACCGTAGCTCACGGCCTCCTCGGCGGTGAGGATCTTGTCCCGCTCGATGTCGTCGCTGACCTGCTCGATCGCCGTGTTGGAGTGCTTGGCCAGCATCTGCTCAAGCTGGACGCGCATCCGCTGGACCTCGCGGGCCGCGATCTCCAGGTCGGAGACCTGGCCGCGACCGGTCTCGCTGTACGGCTGGTGGATCAGGATCCGGGCGTTGGGCAGCGCCATCCGCTTGCCGCGGGTGCCGGCCGCCAGCAGGACCGCGGCGGCGGAGGCCGCCTGGCCCATGCACACCGTCTGGATGTCCGGCTTGACGAACTCCATGGTGTCGTAGATGGCCGTCAGCGCGGTGAAGGAACCGCCCGGGCTGTTGATGTAGATCTGGATGTCGCGGTCCGGGTCCATCGACTCCAGGCAGAGCAGCTGCGCCATCACGTCGTTGGCCGACGCGTCGTCGATCTGCACGCCGAGGAAGATCACCCGCTCCTCGAAGAGCTTGGCGTACGGGTCGTACTCGCGCACGCCCTGCGAGGTGCGCTCGATGAAGCGCGGGACCACGTAGCGGCCCTCGGCGCGGAGTCGGTCGTAGATGCCGGAACCGGGGATGTTGTTCATCGTCTCTCTACCGCCTTGGTATTGGACTGCGATCGGAGGCTGTCGGGGCTCGGGCTACCGGCCGCTCAGGCGCCCGTGCCGCCGCCGCCCGCGATGTCGGCGGCGCTGTTGATGACCCGGTCGAGCAGGCCGTAGTCCCTGGCCTCCTCGGCGCTGAACCACCGGTCCCGGTCGGCGTCCCGCTCCCACTGCTCCTCGCTGACGCCCGAGTGCTGGGCGGACAGCGTCGCCATCTTGCGCTTGGTGCGCAGCAGCTGCTCGGCGTGGATCTTGATGTCCGACGCGGAGCCGGCCAGACCGGCGGAGGGCTGGTGGATCAGCACCTCGGCGTTCGGCAGCGCGAAGCGCTTGCCCGCGGCGCCGGCGGTCAGCAGGAACTGCCCCATCGAGGCCGCGAGGCCCATGGCGATGGTGACCACGTCGTTCTTGATGTACTGCATGGTGTCGTAGATCGCCATGCCGGCCGTGATCGAGCCGCCCGGGCTGTTGATGTAAAGGAAGATGTCCTTCTCGGGATCGGCGGCGAGCAGCAGCAGCTGCGCGGTGATCCGGTTGGCGATGTCATCGTCGACCGGCTGCCCAAGGAAGATGATCCGCTCGTCGAGGAGCCGGTTGTAGACCTGATCGCCGAGGCCGCCGTGCGTTGGCTCCGCCATGGCGGAGGGCTTCATGAGCGTCACGTATCCACCTGCTCATTCTCGTAACGGCCAGGCAGGCGCCCGGACCGTCGCTCGACATCTGGGTTGTATCTAGGGACCCTAACGCGCGGTGCTGACGGACCCATCCCCGACCAGGGAACTGTTCGCTGTGAGCGCAGGGTGCCGCCTGGGCGCTCCGCTGGGAGTGGGAGTACCACGACTCGCCGCCGCCTTCCCGGCGTCCCTTCAGGCGCCGGGAACCGAAACACACTTCGCCCGACCTGCTGACGCGCCGGCCCGCGGTCGCCGCCGGGAACCGCCGCGCGAGAAGGGGCCGGAGAGCAGTTCGGGGCCGGACACGAAACGCGTCCGGCCCCGAACGATGCTCAGTCGGACTTCGTGCCCGCCTCGTCGCCCGCGGCGGCGGTCTCGGCCTCGGCCGCCTCGGCGCCGCTCTCGGCGGTCTCGGTGGCGGCCGCCGCGCTCTCCTCGACCTCGTCCTCGTCGAGCTTGACGTCGTTGCCCTCGGTGTCGGTGACGGTGACCGACTCCACGACGGCGGCCAGCGCCTTGCCGCGGCGGACCTCGCCGACCAGCACCTGGACCTGGCCGCCCTCGACCACGGCCTTGGCGAACTGGTCGGGGCTCATGCCGGAGGACTGGGAGCGGCGCACCAGGTGCTCGGTGAGCTCGTCCTGGCTGACGTTCAGCTTCTCGACCTTGGCGATCTCGTCCAGTACGAACTGGGTGCGGATGCCCTTCTCCGACTGCTCCCTGAGCTCGGCCTCGTACTCCTCGGCCGTCTTCTCCTGGAGCTTGAGGTAGCCGTCGAGGTCCATGCCGAGCTGGGAGAGCTGGTGGTGCTCGAGGTTGTGCTTGCGGGTCTCGATCTCGTCCGCGAGGAGCTTCTGCGGGATCGGGACCTCGACCAGCTCGAGCAGCGCGTCGAGGACCTTCTCCTGGGCCTCGGTGGCCTGCTCGTACTTCTTCTCCTCGACGAGCCGCTCGCGGTGCGAGGCGCGCAGCTCGTCCAGGGTGTCGTACTCGCTGGCGAGCTGGGCGAAGTCGTCGTCGAGCTCGGGCAGTTCGCGGGAGGAGACGGTGGCCACGGTGACCGAGATCTCGGCCTCGCTGCCGGCGGCCGAGCCGCCCTTGAGCTCGCTGGTGAAGGTGGCGGTGCCGCCGGCCTCCAGGCCGGTGACGGCCTCGTCGAGACCGTCGAGCATCTGGCCCGAGCCGATGGTGTAGTCGACGCCGTCGGCCACGCCGTCGGCCAGGACCTCGCCGTCGACCCTGGCCTCCAGGTCGATCTTGACGACGTCGCCGTCGGCGGCGGCGCGCTCGACGACCGTGGTGGAGGCGAAGCGCTCGCGCAGCCGCCCGACGGCCTCGTCCACGTCCTCTTCGGGGACCTCGACGGCGTCGACCGTGACCGCGATGCCCGAGTAGTCGGGGATGGCGATCTCGGGGCGGATGTCGACCTCGGCGGTGAAGGTCAGCAGCTCGTTGTCGCGGAGCTCGGTGATGTCCACGTCGGGCTGACCGAGCGGGGTGAGCTCACCCTCGGTGACGGCCTCGGTGTAGAACTTGGGGAGCGCCTCGTTGACGGCCTCCTCCAGGACGGCCCCGCGCCCGAACCGCTGGTCGATGACGCGCGCCGGGATCTTGCCCTTCCGGAAACCGGGCACCTGGACCTGCTGGTTGATCTTCCGGTACGCCGCGTCGAGGCTGGGCTTGAGCTCCTCGAAGGGCACCTCGACAGTGAGCCGAACCCGGGTGGGGTTCAGGGTCTCCACGGCGCTCTTCACGGTAGGTCTCCTTGGGGCTGACATCTGGGGAGGTTGCGAACTTGTCCTGGGCCGAAGCTGTGCGGCGGCCCCGGTTGCGGACACACCTGGGCCGCGCAGGCTACTCATCGTACGTGGTCGGGGTGGCCGGATTCGAACCGACGGCCTTCCGCTCCCAAAGCGGACGCGCTACCAAGCTGCGCCACACCCCGCCGCGGTCGTGGCTCACGACGCGACACGTAGCGTACAGCGCCGGCCGCGCGGCACCGTCCGCCGAGGTCCCCGAAGCCCTTCACGCCGGCCGGGGACCGGCGGTGCGCTGGTACGATGCTGGACGTGCCGCAGCCGACGCTGTCGGCCGAACGCGGGCGTAGCTCAATGGTAGAGCCCTGGTCTTCCAAACCAGCTACGCGGGTTCGATTCCCGTCGCCCGCTCAGCCCGGCCCGGTCCCCATGGGGGCCGGGCCTTCGTCATGACTGGACGGCCTGCCGTGGCGTCAGTCGCCCGAGCTGTTGATGGAGTCGTCGACGTCGTTGACGCCGTCGGTGATCGACGTCAGGAAGTCGTTTATGGGGTCGGCGGCCCCGGTGGAGGCGAGGGAGAAGCCGAAGAGGATCGCCACGATGGCCGGTCCCCACCTTATGGCGCCGCCCCGGATCATGAAGAACATGATCACTCCGAACAGCAGGGCCAGGGAGAATGAGATAACCACAACAGATCACACCTTCGAAAGATCCGCCTCGCTCCGTCAGGGGCCTGACCACGGCCGCCACACCCCCGCTGGGTCCATCGTGCCATCAACTCGGCCTCCCGGGGAGGTTGATGGCCATCGCGCCGCCCATGTCACACGACGCATCGCGCCATCCGGGGCCATCCCAGGTACCGAGGTGACCCGTTACCCGCCCGTTAGCGGTTCATGCGTGCCGCGCGACGAATTCCCCAGCGCCGTCACGGGTGTTCGCCGATTCTCCGCGACGCGCTGACGAAATCCCTTTCCCGGCCGACGAGAACGCGGGCACGGACGTCGCATCACCGGGCGATACGCACCATTTAAGCGGGGCACATCACATGATTTCGGTCATGTGGGGGATGGTTTCCCGGCTGCTTCCCGGGATTTCCACGGGGTAGTCGTGATTCATCGACGTGATCTTCGAATGGCGTACGGCGTGCCGCCGGGTGAATTTACGGATGCCGCGACGAAGCACTATCGTGCGGACAATGTTGCACGTCCGTAATCAAGACGCCTCCCTGCCCGCGGCCCGGGCCACGGCGGCCGACCCCCCACCGACGGTCACGGACGGTCCGGCCCAGGTCAAGCCGCGGGACCCCTTCTTCGACAACGCCAAGTACCTGGCGATCGTGCTGGTCGCCATCGGGCACGCGTGGACCCCACTGCGCGGCGACTCGCGCACCGCGTCCGCCCTCTACGACTTCGTCTACGCCTTCCACATGCCGGCGTTCATCCTGCTCGCGGGCTACTTCTCACGCGGCTTCACCGGCCGCCCCGAGCAGCTCAAGCGCCTCATCACCGGCATCGGCATCCCCTACCTGCTGTTCGAGGTCGCCTACATCCTGTTCAAGCGATGGGGCGGCGACGACCCCGACTACCCCTTCAGCCTGCTCGACCCCTACTACGTCACCTGGTTCCTGATCGCGCTCTTCGTGTGGCGGCTCACCGCCCCGATCTGGCGGATCGTCCGCTGGCCGCTGCCGGTCGCGCTGACCATCGCGGCGCTCGCCTCCGTCTCGCCGCACCTCGGCGACGACCTCAACATCCAGCGGGTGCTCCAGTTCCTCCCCTTCTTCGTGCTCGGCCTGCTGCTGCGGCCCGAACACTTCGAACTGCTGCGCCACCGGCGAGCGCGCCCGGTGGCGGTCGCGGTGCTCGCGACCGGCCTGGCCACGGCGTTCTGGGTGTCGCCACGGGTGGAGCACAACTGGTTCTACCGGACGCACAGCGCGCAGGAGATGGGGTCGAGCGCCTGGGTCGGAGTGGCCGCCAGCCTCTCGCTCTTCGCCGTCGGGCTGCTGCTGACGGCCGCCTTCCTGGCGTTGGTGCCGACCCGCCGCACCTGGTTCACGTCGTTGGGCGCCGGCACCATCTACGGCTACCTGCTGCACGGCTTCATCGCCAAGGGCTCGCGCTGGTGGGACTGGTACGCGGTGGACTGGGTCAACTCCCCGGCCGGGCGGGTGCTGGTCACCCTGATCGGCGCCGCCGTGATCACGGTCCTGTGCACGCGCCCGGTCCGGCGGGTCTTCCGCCACCTGGTGGAGCCCTCGATGGACTGGGCGTTCACCAAGGAGGCGCGCCGGCCTACGAGCCCCCGCCCCGCGCGGTCCGGCTGACCCGGCCGAGGGCCTGCCTGACGGCTCGCGGCGGATCAGCGAGCGGCGGATGGCGCCCGGCTGGCAAGGCGCCGGATCGCAGCTCGTACTTGTCCGTACTCGCGCGATTCGGTAACGCAGCCAGCCGGGATGCCAGTCGTCGCGAGCCCGCCGGGAGTCGTCAGGCAGGCCCTACGTCGACGGCGATGCCGTGGGACTTCAGGTAGCCGATGGGGTCGACGTCGGTGCCGTAGGCGCGGCCGGCGCGTACCTCGAAGTGCAGGTGCGGGCCCGTGCTGTTGCCGGTGTTGCCCGAGTCGCCGACCCGGGTGCCGCCCTCGATCCGCTGCCCGGCGCGGACGGCCAGCTCGGCGAGGTGGGCGTAGAGGACGTAGTGGCCGTCCGTCATCTTCGCGACCACGTGGTTGCCGTAGGCGCCGTTGTACTCGGCGAGCACCACGGTGCCTGGGCCGACGGCCCGGATCGGGGTGCCGACCGGGGTGGCGAAGTCCACGCCCGTGTGGTGGCCGGCCGCCCAGCCGCCGGGTTGGGCGTAGACGGCGGTGACCGGGAAGCCGCTCACCGGGCTGGTCCAGCCGTCCACGACGCCGTCGTCCTTCGCGGCCTTCGGTCGTCCGTCGAAGACGGGCAGCGGCCCGAAGGTCGGCGCGTACGGGAGGTACGCGTCGCCGCCACGGGTCGGCTTCGGGTGGGCCAACGGGCCGGCCGCGCCGGGAAGTCGCGGCGAGGTCGGGGCCATGTCGGCCGCCCCCGCCTGGCCGGCGGCGGCGGCCGTCCAGGGCCCGACCAGCACGACGGCGCCCAACGCGGCGCCGCCGAGTGCCCGGCGGGCCAGCCGGGTGCGGAAGCTCGCCCTGGGGCGTCGATGTCGTTCGCCGGCGCGGGCCTCCTGACCGGTCGGCCGGCGGGTGGCGCGGCTCGGCGGCGCGGCGACCGGCCGGCCCGTGGCGCGGCCCGCGGGGCGGCTCGTCGATCGGTTCGAAGGGCGGTTCCGGCCCTGCTCCGTGGATCGGTTCGTGGATCGGTTCGTGGATCGGCTCATGGCTCCGAGCCAACGGCAGGGCGCCGGGTCCCGCATCCGCCGGGTCGCCGGCCGCACCGCCGATCGGCGCACAGGCCGGCGCCCGGGGGCCGGCCCATCGACGCAGTTCAGCGCGGCCTGTCGGAGCGTCAGCGGCGCGTGGCGACATTCCGCCCCGCCGGGTGACCGCCGCGGCGGTCACCTCCCGGCCCAACCGGCCTACTCGCGGCTGATGATCAGCAGCGCCCGGTCGTCGTTGACGTCCTTGGCGACCGACTCGATCAGGTGCCAGGCGGCGCCGCGGAAGCCGGTCGTCACATAGCGGTCGGCCTCGCCGGTGAGCCGGTCGACGCCCTCCGAGAGGTCGCGGTCCGAGCGCTCCACCAGGCCGTCCGTGAACAGCATCAGCACGTCGCCGCGGCGCAGCGTGCCCTTGGCCGGGTGGAACTCGGCGCCGTCGTAGACGCCGAGCAGCGGACCCTCGGCCGCGATCTCCTGCCAGCGGCCGGTGCCGGCGTTGAGCTGGACGGCGGGCAGGTGCCCGGCGGACAGCAGCTCGAAGTCGCCGGTGTCGAGGTCGAGCACCAGATGGGCCGAGGTGGCGAAGCCCTCGTCCCAGTTCTGCCGGAGCAGGTAGCCGTTGGCGGCGGGCAGGAAGGCGTGCGGCGGCAGCGAGCCGAGCAGGCCGCCGAAGGCGCCGGAGAGCAGCAGCGAGCGGGAGGCCGCGTCCATGCCCTTGCCCGAGACGTCGGTGAGCACGACCTCCAGGGTGCGCCGGTCGGCGCCGGTGCGGGAGGCGACCACGAAGTCGCCGGAGAACGACTGGCCGCCGGCCGGCCGCAGCGAGACCTCGCGGTGCCAGCCCTTCGGCAGCGGCGGCAGCGCGCCCTGGGCGCGGATACGTTCCCGCAGGTCGAACAGCATGGTGCCGCCGCGCCGCCAGGGCACGCCGACCCGGCTGCGGAACTGGGCTATCAGCAACCCGGTCAGGGCGACGGCGGCCACCACCAGGATGGTGCCAGGCGTGACCGGATCGGGGTCGCCGCGGCGGGAGTCCATCAGGGCGGTCTCCAGCACCAGCGCGGTGGCGACGACGGCGTAGAGGCCGAGCAGGCTGGCCGGCCGCAGCAGGAGGCCGCCGGCGACCAGGGGCAGGACCAGCGCCTCGGGCGGGCACCATTCCGGCCAGGCCACGGTGGCGAAGCTCAGCACCGGGACGGTGGCGAGCAGGGCGCCGAAGGCCAACCAGTCGGAGCCGCCGCCCCGGAAGTAGTCGACGGCGGAACGACGCATTCCGACCCGGACGCGGTGGACGGCCTTCTGGGCCCGCTGTCTGCGGGTGCTCCTCGGTGCAGTCTCGCTGCCGCGTGCCATGACCAGGGACCTTATCCACCCGTTCGGTGGCACGTCGAACCTTTGCCAGGTTCGGATACGCGTACGGGACACCTGTGGTGAGGAAATTGTGTCGCCCCGTGATGACTGCGCTGATAGGGATGGTGATATGACGATTGAGCTGCGCGGTCTTGAGGCCGGGGACTGGGACGCCTGGTACGGCGGTCTCGAATGGGCGTTCGGTGGCGTACCCGACGCTCCCGAGGAACGCGCACTATGGCGAGAACTGACCGAAATCGATCGGTCCATCGCCGCCTGGGACGGCGACCGCATCGTCGGTTCCTTCGGCGCCTTCTCCCTTCGGATGGCGGTACCGGGCGGTGCCCTGGTGCCGACGGCCGGCATCACGATGGTGAGCGTCGCCGCCACCCACCGGCGGCGCGGCCTGCTGCGCCGGATGATGCGGTCGGCGCTCGACGACTACCGCGCGGCCGGCGAGCCGCTGGCCGCGCTGACCGCCTCCGAGGCCGCGATCTACGGGCGCTACGGCTACGGCATGGCCACCCGGATGATGCGGGTGGCCATCGACACGGCCCGGGTCGGGATCGCGGTGCCGGCCGGCGCGGAGGGCATCACCTTCCGCGTGGTGGAGCCGGCCGAGGCGTTGGACCGGTGCGAGGCGCTGTACGCGCGCCTGGTGCCGAACCGCCCCGGCATGCTCGCGCGGCAACCCGGCTGGGAGAAGGCGCCGCTGCTCGACCCGCCACGTGACCGGGAAGGCGCCTCCGAGCTGCGCTGCGTACTCGCCGAGCGGGACGGGGAGTTGGTGGGCTACGCGCGGTACACGCTGAAAGCCCGCTGGGAGGAGAGCCGTCCCGAGGGCGCCGTGCTGGTCCGCGACCTGGAGGCGACCGAGCCGGCGGCGTACGCCGCGCTGCTCCGCTTCCTCTGCGAGGCCGACCTGATGTCCACCGTGCGGCTCCCGAACCGGCCGGTTGACGACCCGCTGCTGCGGCTGGTCTCCGAGGTCCGCCGCTGCGACGTGCGGATCACCGACCGGCTGTACCTGCGGCCGGTCGAGGTGGGCGCGGCGCTCGCCGCCAGGACGTACGGCACCGAGGTGGACGTGGTGCTGGCCGTCGAGGACGACTTCTGCCCGTGGAACACGGGCCGTTGGCGGCTCAGCGGCAACCCGAAGGGGGCGGTGTGCGAGCCGACCACCGACCCGGCCGACCTGACGGTGGACGTCCGGGCGCTCGGGGCGGCGTATCTGGGCGACACGACGTTGACGGCGCTGGCCGGGGCCGGGCTGGTGCGGGAGGCTCGGCCCGGCGCGCTGGAGGTGGCGACGACGGCGTTCGGCTCGGCGGTGGCGCCGTGGCTGCCGCACGGCTTCTGAGCGGCGGCGTGCCGCCCGCGGGTCGTCCCGCGGGCGGCACCTGAACACTCACACCACCACCATTCACACCACCATTCACACCACGGCGAGGGCGTACAGCGAGAACCCCGCCGCCAGCGCCCCGGCCAGCGCCCGCCGGCCGGTCGAGGCGCCCGTCCACGGCTGCTCGAAGCGCCTGGTCAGCGAGGCGATCCCGACCAGCAGCACCGCGAAGAGCGGCAGCCACATCAGCCGCGCCGCCACCCAGCCGAGCGAGGTCGGGTCCGCCGTCAGGCCGGCGATCGTGGCGCCGCCGTTCAGCGCGGCGGCCGGGATCGCGGCGGCCAGCATCGCGCTCTGGTGCCAGCACAGGATCGTCATCGCGCTGAGGTTGATCACCACCACCGGCGCCCACAGCGCGGGCCGCGCCAACAGCGCCGCGAGCCGCTCCCGCACCAGCACCGCCACCCCCGACTGCGCGGCGGCCAGCGCCAGCACGAGCAGCGACGGCGGGTGGGAGTTCGTCCTGGCCTCGCCCGGCACACCGACCATCGACGCCGGGTAGCCGAAGACCGTCAGCAGCACGGCGAACAGCACCACGCCACCCCCGAGCAGCAGCCAGCCGGCCGACCGCCGAGACAGCCGTCCCACGCCCCACACCAGACCGAGCTGGTAGCCGAACAGCCAGCCGGGCAGCAGGTTCAGCAGCGCCAGCCAGGACGGCATCGCGTCCGTGAACGGCCCGTAGCGCAACGCGTCCACCACGGCCACCGAGAGCAGCAGCGGCAGCGCCGACCACAGCCCGGCCCGCTCGGCGGCGCGCAGCGCGTACGGGGTGAGCGCGGTGATCACCGCGTAGATGCCGACGAACCACAGCGGCTGCACCACCAGCACCGACGCCGTGCGCAGCGTGGTGCCCGGCACCCCGGCCAGGGAAAGGAGCGGCAACAGCGCCGCCCACACGGCCGTCACGCCGAGCAGCGGACGCCCGAGACGTACCAGCCGGCCGCGCAGCCACGTGCCGGTGCGCACGCCCCGCTCCGTGGCCCGCCGCAGGGAGTGCGCCGCGGAGTAGCCGCCGACCAGGAAGAAGATGCCGAGCAGTTGGAACAGCCAGCTGGCCGGGGCGAGACCGCCGAGGGCGGCGAGCGGGCTGGCGTTGTGCAGGGCGCCCTCGCCGTTCAGCGAGAAGCCGCCGACCAGCCAGTGCCCGGCCGGGACCGACAGCAGGGCCAGCGCCCGAAGCCCGTCGACGGCGCGGTCCCGGTGGGCGGGCGTGCGGGCCTCGATCGCGGCGGCGACGTTGCGGAGATCAGCGGACAGCGGCATCGGAGCACTCCGGGGAGTTCGGGGCGCAGCTGATCAGCTCGTAGGCGCCCAGGGTGATGGCGGAGAGGTTGCGCAGCGCGTCGGTGCCCGGCTCGCCGTAGCCGCCGTGGCCCTCGACGTCGTCGGAGGTGACGACGCGGGCGCCGTACGCGGGTTCTGTGGGGTCGGTGCCGTGGCCGAGGCCGAGCACCTGGACGTTGGGGATCGCGCTGATCCAGTCGTGGGGGCCGCGGGTGGCCCACACCCGGGCGTCGGTGCCCAGGGCGTCCGCGGTGCCGGCCCTGGTGCCGGGGCTGCCGAGGAAGACGAGGTCGCCGGCGGCGAACCCGTCGCGGGCGGCGAGGCCGCAGACGACCGAGCCGTAGCTGTGGCAGAGCACGGTGGGCGGGGCGGTGCCGGGGGCGGCGTGCGCGAGGCCGTCGAGGAACCGGTCGAGGCGCGGGGCGCCGGCGCTGGCGAGCCGGTCGGTGGCGACGTCGGGGCCGACGCCGTCGGGGGTGGTGTAGCCGATCCAGGCGATGGTGGCGGTCGGCACGCCGGGGGCGTCCTCGGTCAGCTCGGCGTGCAGGCTTCCGGCCCAGGAGAGGGGGGTGCCGTGCGAGGCGAGGTCGTTGTCCATGCCGGGCACGAGGACCGCGGTGCGCCGGGCGGCGAGCAGGTCGCCGAACACCTCGACGAAGGTGCCGCGGCCGCGCGGGTCGAAGGCCAGCAGCTGGCGTCCCGGCTCGGGCGCGGTGCCGAAGTGGTCCTGCCAGGCGCGGGCGTTCGCCGCGTACCGCAGCTCGACGGGGGCGCCGTCGAGGTTGCCGACGGTGAGCGGGTGCCGGGCGGCGAGGTCCTGCCGCTGCGCGGGGCCGAGGCCGGCGAAGAACGCGGCCACCTCGGCGGGGGACGCGTCCGCCGGATCGGGGAGGGCGACGCCGAGGCTGTCGTCGGCCAGCCACGCCTCGGCCCCGGGCGGCGGGCCGCTGACGATCGTGGTGTGCGGCCCGAACGTCCAGCCGCCGGTGGCGGTGGCTGCGGTCAACGCGAGCGCTACGGTGGCCAGCACCCGCTTGAGACGACGGCGCGGCATGACGGTCCTCCCTCTCCTGGCCGCCGAGGAGACCGGCGGCCGTACGGGAGGGAGAGTGCGGCGGTGGCTCGCGTCACCGCGTCACACGACGGAGCTATTCCGGATGTCATACCGGAGTAGGGGGTGGGGGCCCGGGAGAAAGGGGAGCCGGGGTGCCTACTGGTCGCCGGGGGCGACCACGCCCGACTCGTAGGCGAAGATCACCGCCTGGGCGCGGTCGCGCAGCCCCAGCTTGCCCAGGATGCGGCTGACGTGGGTCTTCACCGTCTGCTCGGCCACGACGAGGGTGGCCGCGATCTCCTGGTTGGACTGGCCCCTGGCCACCAGCACCAGCACCTCGAGCTCGCGCGCCGTCAGCCCCTTGAGCCGCAGCGCCGGGTCCCGGCGGCGCGGGGTGGCCGGCCTGGCGGCGAAGTCGGCGATCAGCCGGCGCGTCACCGAGGGCGCGAGCAGCGCGTCACCGGCGGCCACCACCCGCACCGCCGCGATCAGGTCGGCCGGCGGTGCGTCCTTCAGCAGGAAGCCGCTGGCCCCGGCGCGCAGCGCCTCGTACACGTAGTCGTCCACGTCGAAGGTGGTGAGCATCAGCACCCGCGGCCGGTGCACCACCCCGGGCGGCGGGTCGAGGAGCCGACGTGCCGCCTCCAGGCCGTCCATCACCGGCATCCGCACGTCCATCAGCACCACGTCCGGGTGCTGCCGGCGGCTGAGCTCCACGCCCTCGGCCCCGTTGACCGCCTCGCCTACCACGTCGATGTCGCTCTGCGCGGCGAGCAGCGCCGCGAACCCGGCCCGCACCATCGCCTGGTCGTCGACGATCGCCACGGTGATGGCGCTGGTGGCGCCTGTGGCGCTGGTCATGCGGTCTCCCCCGGGGTTGGTTCGTCCAGCGGCAGGACGGCCGCCACCCGGAAGCCGCCCTCCGGCGTCGGGCCGGTCTCAAGTGTGCCGCCCACCAGGCGGGTTCGCTCCCGCATCCCGACCAGACCGTGCCCGGTGCCCTGCGTCTCCAGGGGCGGCGCGGCGCTGGCCGGCGGGTCGTTGACCACCTCCACGCGCAGCGCCGAACGGTCCTCGGGCACGGCCACGCGCACCGTCGCCGCGGCCCCCGGGGCGTGCCGTATGACGTTGGCCAGCGCCTCCTGCACGATGCGGTAGGCGTTGAGGCCGATCGCCTGCGGCAGTTCGGCCGGCTCGCCGGTGACCGTCAGCCGGGCCGCGACCCCGGCCCGTACCGCCGACTCCACCAGCGCGCCGATCTCGTCGAGGCCCGGCTGCGGCACCAGCTCCGCCTCGGCCCCTGAGTTCTCGGCGCGCAGCACGCCGAGCAGCCGCCGCATCTCCGCCAGCGACCGGCGCGCGGTGTCGGCGATGGAGGCGAACTCGGCGCGGGCCGGCTCCGGCACGCCCTCGATCCGGTACGGGGCGCTGTCGGCCTGCACGGTGATCACCGACATGTGGTGGGCGACGACGTCGTGCAGCTCGCGAGCGATCCTGGCGCGCTCCTCGAGCAGGGTGCGGCGGGCCCTTTCGGCCTCGCTGATGGTCTCCTGCTCGGCCAACCTGCGCTGCGCCTCGGAGCGTTCGCGCACGGCGCCGCCGGCCAGCAGCACCGCGCCGGAGAGGACGACGAACAGCACGTTGGCGCCCGGCGAGTGGCTGGGGCGCAGCAGGCCGAGCAGGATCGCGGCGACCAGGGTCACCAGCCACACCGCGACCAGGGTGCGGCGGGGCAGCCGGAGGGAGAGCGACAGGCAGAGGACGAGGTAGCCGACGATCGTGCCGGGCAGCCACGGCCACGACTGGCTGCCCAGGTCGCCGGCCCAGGCCAGGAGGGCGAGCGCGGTCAGCACGTCGGCGCAGAAGACGACGTACCAGGCCCTCAGCGGCCGGGCCCCGGCCAGCAGCAGCGGCGCGGTCTGCGCGACGCCGAGCAGGCCGGCGAGTCCGCCGGGCAGGCCGTGGGTGTGCAACAGGACGACCACGGTGGTGGGCAGCAGCGAGGCGGTCAGCGCGACGGCGAGGACGTGCGGCAGCAGCCGCATCCACAACTTCGGCGCGCGGGCGAGCAGCGCCTCGCCGGCCTCGGGCGCGGCGAGCGCCTGGGACAACAGCGCGCCCTGCCGGCGGGTCTGCCCGAGCAGCCGGCCGGCATGCGATTCGGAACCTGGAGCCACGATCCGCCAGCGTACGGCCTCCTGGCCGGGGGCGGCCGCCGGGGAGCTTTCCCCACCCTCCCCCAGCCTGGCGGCTGGGAGGTGCCCCCACGAGCCCGTTCTCGCGCTGCGCGCGGCGCAGTCGCGCTGCGCGCGAACCCGGCCGGCCCGGGGCCTCGGCGGCTGCGCCGCCCGGCCCCCATGGACCGGGGCCGTCGGCGTCCCGGACGGAGTCCGGCGCAGCCGCCAGGGCCTCGCACGGCAGGGGGCGCGCTTCGCGCGAGGCGAGGCCGCCCGGCCCCCATGGGCCAGGGCCATCACCGTGCGCGGCCCCTCCCCCAGCTAACGGGCCCCAGCCGTGGGGCCCCGGACGGAGTCCGGGGGCTGGGAGGTACCCCTGCACGGGGGCAGGGGCGCGCTGCGCGCGGGGCTGGGCCGGTCCGAGGCCTCGGCGGCTGCGCCGCCCGGCCCCCTTGGGCCAGAGCCATCACCGCGCGCGGCCCCTCCCCCACCCGCCGCTCCGGCGGATGGGCGGGGCGCCGCAGGCGAGGGTGGCCGAGGCCTCGGCGGCTGCGCCGCCCGGCCACCATGGGCCAGAGCCATCACCGCACGCAGCGCGATCCCCCACCCGCCGCTGGGGCGGGTTGGCGGGAGCATCCCGCGCGGCGCGTCGAGGCCCGGGCGGACGCGGACCCGGGCCAGGGCGGCTTCGCCGCACAGCCCCCTTGGCCAGGGCCATCACCGTGCGGGGCCGATCCCCCACCCGCCGCTGGGGCGGGTTGGCGGGACCGGGCCCCGGGGCCCGGCGGCTTCGCCGCACGGCCGCCGTGGGTCGGGGCGACCCGCGCGGCGGGTCGAAGTCCGGGCCCGTGGGGCCGTGTTGCCCGTCGGGATGGGGCGGGCGGCCTGCCGCCAGGCGCAGGTGGCCCGGGGCCTCGGCGGCTGCGCCGCCCGGCCAGCCGGCCCGCGCGGCCCGCCGGCAGGCGCCGGTGGGGGGCTAGGCGGCCGCTTGGCCGCGTAGGGCGCGGGCGAGGTCGTCGTGGGCTTCGAGGACGAGGCGGCGGAGTGCCGGCGGTGCCGCGGCGTGTGTGGTGAGCCAGGCGTCGGTGGCGTCCAGCGTGGCCTGCGCGTCCTGGTAGGTGGGGAAGAGGCCCCGCACGACGGCCATCGCGATCTCGATGGTCCGCTTGGCCCAGATGCCCTCGATCACCTCGAAGTACCGCTCCGCGTACGGCGCGAGCAGCTCCCGCTGGCCGGACTGGGCGAAGCCGTCGATCGTGGCCTCGACCAGCGCGTTGGACAGCGCGTCCGACTCGACGACGTCGGCCCAGGCGCGGGCCTTGACGTCGGCCGAGGGGCGGGCGGCGAGGCAGCGCACGTGGTGGCGCTTGCCGGACGCGGTGTCGTCGCGGGCGAGTTCGTCGGCGAGTTCGGCCTCGCCCGCGTGGCCGTGGGCGACCAGCGGTTCGAGGAAGGTCCAGCGCAGTTCCTGGTCGACGTCGAGGCCCTCGATCTCGGCGGTGCCGGCCAGCAGGCCGGTCAGCAGCCGGAAGTCGTCGTCCGACGTGGCGCAGCCGGCGAAGAAGCGGGCCCAGGCCAGCTGGTGGTCGCCGCCAGGGGCGGCGAGCCGCAGCTGGTGGAGGGCCGCTTCGGCCAGCCGGCGCCCGGCCTCGTCGCGCACGGCGCGCGGGGTGTAGTGCACCAGGGCCGAGTGCGCCCAGGCGTGCACCATCTGGAGCACGCCGACCTCGGTCTCGGCGCCGCCGAAGTCCCGCACCAGGGCGAGGAAGTCGCGGGCCGGCAGCAGCGCGTCCCTGGTCAGGTTCCACAGCGCGGACCAGCACAGCGCCCGCGCCAGCGGGTCGGCGACGTCGCCGAGGTGGGCGCGGAGCGTGTCGAGCGAGCGCGCGTCGAAGCGGGCCTTGCAGTACGTCAGGTCCTCGTCGTTGACCAGGATCAGCTCGGGCCTGGCCGCGCCCACCAGTTCGGGCACCTCGGTGGCCGGCCCGTCGACGTCGATCTCGGCGCGGGCGTAGCGCAGCAGCGGGCCGCCCGGCTCCTCGTGGCGGTAAAGGCCGACGGCCACCCGGTGCGGGCGGAGCGTGGGGTGGCTCTCGGCGGCCTCCTGGCGGATGGTGAAGGAGGTGATCACGCCGTCCGCGCCGTGGTCGGCCTCCGGCGTCAGCGAGTTGACGCCGGCGGTCTGGAGCCAGGCGGCGGCCCAGCCGGTCATGTCGCGGCCCGAGGTCTCGCCGAGCACGGCGAGCAGGTCGGCGAGCGTGGTGTTCCCGTAGGCGTGGCGCTGGAAGTAGCGGCGCGCGCCCTCCAGGAAGGCGTCCCGGCCGACGTACGCCACCAGCTGCTTGAGGACGCTGGCGCCCTTGGCGTAGGTGATGCCGTCGAAGTTGAGCTTGGCGTCCTGGAGGTCGCGGATGTCGGCGGTCACCGGGTGGGTGGAGGGCAGCTGGTCGGCCCGGTAGGCCCACGCCTTGCGGCGGTTGGCGAAGGCGATCCAGCCCTCCTCGAAGCGGGTGGCCTCGACCAGTGAGAACGCGGCCATGAAGTCGGCGAACGACTCCTTGAGCCACAGGTCGTCCCACCACTCCATGGTGACGAGGTCGCCGAACCACATGTGGGACATCTCGTGCAGCAGGGTGTTGGCCCGCCCCTGGTACGCGGCGCGCGTGGTGCGGCCGCGGAAGACGTACTCCTCGCGGAAGGTGACGAGGCCGGGGTTCTCCATCGCGCCGATGTTGTACTCGGGGACGAACGCCTGGTCGTACTTGCCGAAGGGGTAGGGGAAGCCGAAGTTGTCGTGGAAGAAGTCGAAGCCCTGCTTGGTGGTGGCGAAGATCTCGTCCGGGTCGAAGTGCCGGGCCAGGCCCTTGCGGCAGAGCGCGCCCAGCGGGATCTCCAGGGTCTCGCCGCCCGGCAGTTCGCGCCGGTAGTGGTCGGTGACGTGGTGGTAGGGGCCGGCGACGACGGCGGTGATGTAGGTGGAGATCGGCTTCGTCGTCGCGAAGCGCCAGGTCGCGGCGGACGACTCGGGCAGCGGCTCGCGCCCGGTCTCGGCGCCGTTGCCCAGCACCGTCCAGTGCGCGGGGGCGGTGATCCGGAGGTCGAACGGGGCCTTGAGGTCGGGCTGTTCGAAGTTGGCGAAGACGCGGCGGGCGTCGGCCGGCTCGTACTGGGTGTAGAGGTAGATCTCCCCGTCCTCGGGGTCCGTGAAGTGGTGCAGCCCCTCGCCGGTGCGGCTGTAGGCGCAGGCGGCGTCCACGGTGAGGACGTTCTCGGCGCGCAGCCCCGCGAGCAGCACCCGGCTGCCGTCGAAGACGCGGTCCACCGGGAGTTCGGCGCCGTTGAGCGTCACCGAGTGGACGTGCGGCGCGAGCAGGTCGACGAAGGAGTCGGCGTCCTCCGCCGCGCAGGAGAAGCGGACGGTGGTGGTGGACCTGAAGGTGCGGGGGCCGGTGGCCGGCGCCGGCTCGACGGCCGACCGCAGGTCGAGCGACACCTCGTAGCCGTGGACGGTCAGCAGTCGGGCGCGCTCGCGGGCCTCGTCCCGGGTCAGGTTCTCTCCTGGCACGTGTGCTGCTCCCTCTGCTTCCGCTTCCGCTGCCTTCTCGCTTCTCGCCCTGAGCGCGGCCAGCATGTCATGGGACGCGGGGCCCCCGCACGGGAGGAATGCGGGGCGCCGGGTCGGTGTTGCGGCTGGTGTGGCCGGCGCACCGACCGGCTGCTTCGCCCCGCCCGCCCGATCCGCGCCGTGCCGCGTGAGGAGATCCGATGTCCGAGAAGACCCCGGCCGACTTCTGGTTCGACCCGCTCTGCCCCTGGGCGTGGATGACGTCGCGCTGGATGCTCGAGGTGGAGAAGGTCCGCCCCGTCGAGGTGCGTTGGCACGTGATGAGCCTGTCGGTGCTGAACGAGCCGAAGATCGACGAGCTGCCCGACCGGTACCGCGAGCTGCTGAGCGCCGGCTGGGGCCCGGTGCGGGTGTGCGTCGCCGCCGAGCAGGAGCACGGTCCCGAGGTGTTGGGCCGGCTCTACACGGAGATCGGCACCCGCTTCCACAACCGGGGCCAGGAGCGGAACCGGGCCACGATAGAGGAGGCGCTGGTGGCGGCCGGGCTGCCGGCCTCGCTGGCCGACGCGGCGGACTCCGAGGCGTACGACGAGCGGCTGCGCGCCTCGCACAAGGAGGGCATCGACCTGGTCGGGCAGGACGTCGGCACGCCGGTGATCGCGGTGCCGGGCTCCGACGGGGAGCAGATCGCGTTCTTCGGCCCGGTGGTCACGCCGGCGCCGAAGGGCGAGGCGGCGGCGCGGCTGTGGGACGGCACGCTGCTGGTGGCCTCGACGCCCGGCTTCTACGAGATCAAGCGCACCAGGGACGCGGAGCCGCAGTTCGACTGACGGCCCACGCCGCACGGCCAAGGAGACCGGCCCGCCGCCTGTGCGGTGAGAAGACGATCGGGCGGCGGGCCGGGCCGCGGCACGCCCGGGTAACGGCCGGGCGGCGCGCCGTCCCATCCTGCCAGTCGATCTTCGAAACGACGATCGGGATCCCACCGCGCGGTCGCGCACACTGTCGTCTTCCACCAACGGCGCTGTGGTGGATATGTCGGCAAACCCACGCGAAGATCGTCCATGTCTTCGGTTAGCGTCAGGGTGTCTCCCTCCCCCGCCTCACCCCTGGAGTCCTCTGATGAGCACAGCCGTGCTGGCCGATCTGCTGCCCACCGCGTCGACGGCGTCCCGAGCCAGGGCCCGGGACGTCGCCCTGATCGTCGGCGGCGCGGTGCTCACCGGCGTCGCGGCCCAGTTGTCCGTTCCGGTGCCCGGCTCGCCGGTGCCGGTCACCGGCCAGACGTTCGCCGCCCTGCTGGTCGGCGCCTCGCTCGGCAGCGTGCGGGGCCTGACCTCGATGCTCCTCTACATGACGGCCGGCATGGCGGGCATGCCGTGGTTCGCCGAGGGCCAGTCCGGCTTCGGGATGCCGTCGTTCGGCTATGTCATCGGCATGACGCTGGCGGCCGTCGTCGTCGGCGCGCTGGCCCGCCGCGGCGGGGACCGCACCGTGCTGCGCACCGTCGGCACCATGGCCGTCGGCACCGTCATCATCTACGCGGTCGGCGTCCCCTATCTGGCCCTGCACACCGGGATGTCGACGAGCGAGGCGATCGCCGCCGGCCTGACGCCCTTCCTGCTCGGCGACGCGCTGAAGGCGGCGCTCGCGATGGGCGCGCTGCCGGCCGCCTGGCGGATCGCCGGCCGCCGCGACTGAGGCCCGTGAAAGACTCTCGACCATGCGCGTCTATCTCGGCTCCGACCACGCCGGCCTCGAGCTCAAGAACCATCTGACCGACTGGCTGAAGGAGCACGGGCACGAACCCGTCGACTGCGGCCCGTTCGTCTACGACGCCGAGGACGACTACCCGCCGTTCTGCCTCCGCGCCGCGGAGCGGACGGCGGCCGACCCGGAGTCGCTCGGCGTCGTCATCGGCGGCTCGGGCAACGGCGAGGCCATCGCCGCCAACAAGGTGAAGGGCGTGCGCTGCGCCCTCGCCTGGAGCGAGGAGACGGCGCGGCTCGGCCGGGAGCACAACAACGCCAACGTGATCAGCGTCGGCGCCCGGATGCACTCGGCCGACGAGGCCACCTCGTTCGTCGCCGTCTTCCTGACCACCCCCTACTCGGGCGCCGCCCGCCACACCCGGCGGATCGACATGCTCTCCGGCTACGAGACGGACGGCACGCTGCCGCCGCTCCCCCACCACGGCTGATGCCCGAAGGGCACACCATCCACCGGTTGGCCGCCGACTACCGCGAACTGCTGGGCGGCGGCCGGCCGGTGCGGGCGGACAGCCCGCAGGGCAAGTTCGCGGACGGCGCGGCGCTGATCGACGGTCAGCCGCTCACCGCCGCCGAGGCCCACGGCAAGCACCTGTTCCTGAACTTCGGTCCCGTCGGCTGGGTCCACATCCACCTGGGCCTGTACGGCAAGGTCGCCTTCGGCGCGGGCCCCGCGCCGGCCCCGGTCGGCCAGATCAGGCTCCGGCTCGCCGGCCAGGCCGGCTACGCGTTACTCCGCGGCCCCACGGCCTGCGCGCTGCTCACCTCGCCCGAGAAGGACGCGATCACGGCCCGCCTCGGCCCCGACCCGCTGCGCGCCGACGCCGACCCGGCCCTGGCCTTTCGCCGGATCGCCGCGAGCCGCGTCACCATCGCGGCGCTGCTGATGGACCAGCGGATCGTGGCGGGCGTGGGCAACGTGTACCGGGCCGAGGTGCTGTTCCGCCACGGCATCGACCCCTACCGCACCGGCCGTTCCCTCTCCCCGGCCGAGTGGTCAGCGATCTGGTCCGACCTGGTGGCGCTGATGCGGGAGGGCGTCCGCCGTGGCCGCATCGACACCGTCAGGCCCGAGCACACGCCCGAGGCGATGGGCCGCCCGCCGCGGGTCGACGACCACGGCGGCGAGGTCTACGTCTACCGCCGCGCCGGCCAACCCTGCCTGGTGTGCGCCGCCGAGGTGCGCACCGCGACGCTCGCGGCGCGCAACCTCTTCTGGTGCCCGGCCTGCCAACACCGCCCGACGGCGCCGTAGCCCGAGGCGCCCGAACAGGCGCAGTGCCGCTACTCCGCCAAGACGCGCCGCAGGTACTGCCGGGGGTCGGCCAGGTACCGGCGCCAGTGGTCAACGAGTTGCAGGTCCGCCCACTCCGTCACACGAATCCCGTGATCGCCGAACTCGAGAATCCGCGCCCCTGGCATAGCCGTGAGCAGCGGCGAGTGCGTGGCGCAGATGATCTGGCCGCCAGATCGGCCGAGTTGGTCCATCAGTGCGACGAGGTGGAGGCACGAGCTGAACGACAGCGCGGCCTCGGGCTCGTCCATCAGGTACAGCCCCGGCTGGTCGAACATCGTGTCCAGGACGGTGAGGAAGCCCTCGCCGTGGCTCTGTTCGTTGAGGTCCTGCTCCCAGAAGCCGAGGCTCCCGGACACGTTCTGCGCGAGGTTGAACAGAGTCTCAGCCCGCAGAAAGAACCCCTGCCGCTTGCGACGCGGCCCGGAGACCAATCGAATTCCGGCACTGGTGAAGTCGGCGCGCAGCGCCCGACCAAGCGGAGTGACAACTGCGGCGCTGGCGTACTTCGTCCCGGCCTTGCCGCCCTCCGAGTTGATCTTCGCCACCTCAGCGACGGCCTCGACGACAGTCGACTTGCCGGACCCGTTCTCGCCGACCAGAAAGGTGACGGGCCGGTCGAACTCAATGCCCGCCAAGCCCAGTTGCCGCACTGGGGGAAGTGTGAAGGGCCAGCCGTCGCCGGTTCGCGGCTCGGAGTCGAGGTGAATTCGGGTGATGAACATGCTCGTTGTCAGCCGTCCTGAGCCAGAAGACGATCAGCGAGTTCGCGTAGCGGCAGCACCAGGTCACCGTACTCGCCGCCCAGGGCGCGCCTGAGGAGGTGAGCGATCACGCAGAGCTGCGCATACCGCCCCTCGGGCGGGTCCAGTACATCCGCGAACACCTCATGCACCCGGCGCGCCGTTCGCGGTACAAGCAGGCTGTGGCAGTAGAGGCTGGCGGCGCCGTACCCGGCCGGCGCGCGCCCCCAGCTCTCCCAGTCCAGAACCCATAGCTGCGGGGCGGTGAGGTTGGACCACTGGATATCCATGTGTTCGGTGCGCCAGGCTGGCTCAAGCCGTAGGGGGCGCTCACCGAAGAAGACGCGCAGAGACGGGTCATACCAGCCACGGGTCTCCGAGCCTCGCGTGGTCGAGTACTCGCCAAGAGTGTCCGTGGCCTTTCGGAGCTCCTGCCACCAGGCGTCAGGGGCCACGAACTCCTCTCGCAGCTCGGGCGTGGGCGAACACGGCCGGTCGGGCACGAACGTCATGAGCTCACCGCAGTTGACCACGGCTTCTTCTCGCCACGTTGCTCTGTCCACGAACGCCGGCTTGGGGATCCCATGGAGATCCGCCGCATCCCGGTTGCCGGTCCAGTCGTCGCTCTCCGTCCAGTCCTCGTGCTCCCCCGTAGCGCGTAGCCAGAGCTTGCGGCCTCCCCTGACTACCGGAACGCCGATCGTGCGATCTCGCCAGCCGAACACGGCACCCCGCTCAGCCGCCTCGTCGAGAGGCACATCGAGTCGTTCTGCCGCCTCGCGGAGGACGCGCCACAGATAGCGGCGCTGCGCCGTTTCACTCATGTTCGTTCGTTGCCTCGGATCACCTGGTGGGTCTGCATGTGTTCGGCCGGCAGTTCCGGTCCGGACCACACGCCTGGTCCTTGGGTACGCAGGGACCACACGTGTAGTTCGGTGCGCAAGTATTCGTCGGTCGACAATTCTGCCGAGGGGCACAAGCCGGGCTACAACTCGGCCCGCACTGAGGGTTGCACATCTCGGGCACACAGGGCCGCAGCTCCGCGAAGCGTGCCGCGAGATCGGTCGCCGTCGCGGTCATGGCGGCCCCCGACCAGACCTCACCGAGCGATTCGGAGCGCACGTTGCCGACCGGCAGCCACCGAGAGAACACGCATGGCCAAACCCACCCTTCCGGCGATACGGCCGCGACTCCCTGGGCGCAGTTGCCGCAGAGCTGGGCTACCGACGGCGAGGCGTCACGGATCCCTCGCCCAACCTGGCGTAGCCGATCCGTTCCGATCTCCGTGACGCCGAGCCCTTCAAGCTCTCGGCGGGCCTGCGCGACACGTTGGTCGTCGTTGACGTCGATGATCCCGACCCGGAGCGGGATGCCGCGCCGCGCCGCCTCAGCGATGTTGGCCTTGGTCCTGGCATAGCTGCCTCTCCGAGTGGTGATCGCCTCGTGCTGCGATGCCTGGTCGGAGTAGTAGCTGGTGGCCAGCGAGACGGATGGGTGACCGTAGACGTCCCACCAGCGCGGCTTGACGTGCACGAGGTTGGTGAAGACCTCGACCTGGAGCCCCGATTCCACCGCGTGGACCAACAGACGCTCGAACTCGGGGTGCGTGGTCGGCTCGCCGCCGATCAACTGGACCATGGAGACGCCGAGGTCGGCCGCCTCTTCGATCACCCGGCGCCAGTCGTCGGCCGTCATGCTCCCGTGGGAACCCGTTGGGCCGGACTCGGCATAGCAGGTCACACATTCGAGCTGGCAGCGGCCGGTGATCTCTAACCAGACGAAGTCGAGTTCGCGCGAAGCCACGTGGGTCATCGTCTCCTCCTTGTTCTTGTTTTCCTCATCAGTCAGAGCCACCTACCGGGCACGGCCCGGTAGGGGAGGGTGACGCGTTGGCGGTAGGTGAGGTGGTCGGGGCTGTGGCGGAGGTGGCGGAAGGTCCAGTCCAGGGCGGCGTCAGCGGTGTCCTCCTCCGGGCCGTACTGGTCGCGGACGGCGCACTCCATCGCGAAGCGCGGCGGCTCGGCGTCCGGTTCCTCATCCGGGAGGACGCTCCACTCACGGAAGCGGAAGGCGCGGCCGCTCACCAGGCCACGCCAGCGTCGTCGTCGTTGAGGCCGCAGGCGAACCAGACGGTCTTGCCCCGGCGGGCGCAGGTGGCCTCGTAGCCGAAGCGGCGGGCCATCGTGCGGAGCATCCAGAGGCCACGCCCGGACTCGGCGTCCCAGTCGGGGGCGATGATCCGGGGCAGCTCGGACGAGTAGTCGAAGACCTGGACCACCGCCTCGCCACCGATGCGGATCACCTTGAGGTAACAGCGCGGACACTCCACGTGCTTGACGACGTTGGAGAGCAGTTCCGAGACCCCGAGCCGAGCCAACTCCACCGCGCCGGGCGGCGCGTCCCAGCCGCGCAGCACGTTGGTGACCCGCTGCCGCCACGCCTCGATCTCCTGCGGGCGAGCCAGTAACGCCCAGCCATACGCGTGCTGTTCCTTGGCGATGCGAGCCGGGACTGTCATGGCACCTCCCGCGCCGTGATCTTGCGTAGCCGTGCGGACGCGCACGGTATTACCTTGGGGACGATGACACGTGCGCAAACTTGCGCGCAATGATTGGGAATCAAAATGTCTGCGCGAAGGATTAGTTGGCATATGCGTGACCTGAGGCCGCCAGTAAGGTGCGGGCGAAGGAGGAGACTTCATGACGGACGCACAACCCAACATCCACCGGCGACGCCTCGGCCTGGCGCTCAAGGCGCTACGGGGCAACACCGGTATGACGCTCAAGGAGGCCGCCGAGAAACTGGCCCTGGCGGGAGAATCGGCGCTCAGCCGGATCGAGCACGGCAGGCAGCGGGTGCCGCCGACCTCGATCTTCGGCTACTTCGAGATCTACGGCGTCAAGGACACCGACCGGCGGGAGTACCTGCTGTACCTCGCCAAGCACGCCTCATCGAGCAAGCCGAGCAACCTCTTCGAGGAGTACCGCAACGCCATCCGGGACCCGTTCGCGAACTACCTCCAGCTTGAGGAACTGGCGTCAAAGTACGAGACGTTCGCGGCCATGGTGCCCGGGCTCCTCCAGACCGAGGCATACGCGCGAGCGTTGGTGCGAGGAAGCCGGAAGTGGCAGACCGACCGGGAGGCGGACACCTTCGTCCGGCTGCGGATGAAGCGACAGCAGGCGCTCACCCGGGAGAACCCGCTGCACCTGTGGTGCGTCTTGGACGAGGCGGCACTGCGCCGGCGGATCGGCGGGCCGGCAGTAATGAAGGCACAGCTCCAGCACCTGTTGGAGGTCACCGAGGAACATCGACACGTCACGATCCAGGTGCTGACCTTCGAGCGGGGAGCCCACTCGGCGCTGGACGGCGGCTACTCCCTGATGCACTTCCGGGCCGGGCCGCCAGTCGTCATCGTCGAGCCGATGACAACCGCCTTGTACCTGGAGGAGGATAGGGACCTCGGTCGCTATGAGACGGGCTTCAACCATCTCCGCACCGAGGCGCTCGACGCAACCGCGTCGCTCCGATTCATCCGTGACGTGATCAGGGAACACAGCTGATGATCAAGCAGGTCGACCTCTCCAACGCCACCTGGACGAAGAGCCACCGGAGCAACGGCGGCGACAACTGCCTTGAGGTGGCCTTCGTCGACGGCGTGGTCGCCCTCCGCGACTCCAAGGACGTCGGCAAGCCCGGCGCCCAGATACTCCTGCTCTCCGAGGACGACTACCGCGCCTTCGTCGGCGGCATCCAGGACGGGCAGCGGGACCTGCTGCCCTGACCGCCGGGTCCCGCCAGGGAGCTCGCGTTCGCCGACCGATCGTGAAAGGCGACGAGTGGAAGACGTCAGACTCACCCACTGTCCGAGATGCGGCAACCTCGAAGCGAACGGATGGCACCTGCGGGACCTGTCGGACGGGTCCTGCCAGGAGCGCGGAGTCGGCGGCTGCGCGGAAGAGCCGGTGACCCTGGAGCAGGCCGCCCTCGCGACGGGGATGACCGATGAGGACATCCTCAGAGAGATGTACTGCCGTGGCTACATGAAGGAGGAACTGGTGGCGGCGGCGGAGCGCGGCCTGCGCATGGCGCAGCCCCATTTCACCGGGATACCGTTCCCCATGATGCGGCCCGATACCGTGCCGGAAGCTGTTCACCATCTCACCGAGGGGGCCGTCCCGGCGGCCCCACTCATCGACGAGGCGCGGGTACGCGCCGAGTACCCGAGCCTGCGGCGGGTCTGGGGCAGCCCAAGACTGTGGAGCGGGCGGCTGGACGAGGCCGCCGAGATCATGCGGGTCAACCTGGAGCGCGACCGGAAATGGTTCCAGCGCACGGACCGGAGCTATCTCTGGCGGCGGAAGCGCTTCAACTATTTTCGCGTTGAGACAAGGCCGGACGACTACTGCGCGATGGTCAGCTCCTTCTACGGAAAGCCGCCGGTCACCTGGTACGGCTACCGGCTCTGGCGAACCGAGGACAAGATCTTCCTCTGCGGCCACTCGCGAATCATCCTCTGAGCCTCGGCCCTTCTCAGCGGGCCGGCCCGGGCCGCCGGTCAGACCGCGTACGGGTCGGTCAGCACCATCGGGGTAGGGCGATGTCCAGCGTCGACGCGGGGAAGCGGGGGCCGGCGACGTAGTAGCGGGCTCGGGTGCGGCCGACCGGTTCGTGCCCTGTCCCGTGGCGCAGTCGGCGAGGGCCGCCCACACGCGTCCTGAGCGGTCGAGGCGGCCTCGCACGGTGTTGCCGGGGCGCCCAAGCCACGCCTCGGGGGCGAGGACGCTCCCCCGAGCGATGACCAGCGTCTGCAGCGAGCGGGACATCCGGCCGTTCCCGTCGGCCCAGGGGTGGATCGAGGCCAGGTGCAGGTACGCCATCGCCGCTCGGACGAGCAGGTGTGTGTCGACCTTGGCATTGAGCCGATCGACGAGTTCGGCGATGAGGGGGCCGGGGACGCGGTCGGCCGCCGGAGCGGTGTAGGCGGCGATGCTGGGGTCGCGGGCGTCCGTGACGCAGACGGGCCCCTTGCGCCACTGCCCGGCCGGCTTCCGGGGGCTGTGCCGGTGGCCCTCCGAGACCCCGACGTCTCGCTCGCCCCCATCAGGTCCTCGACATCGACCGTGGCGACCGTGAAGCCCTCGATGGAGTTGGACGCCGCGACCGCGTCCGCGGTGAGGAATGTACAGAGCCGGGCAGTCCGCTTCAGCGGGCTGGCGCTGATCTGATCGCGCAGGGCGTCTCGCAGGTGGCCGATCCGCGCGAGGACGCGATCGTCGTCGGGGGGCGCAGGGCCGGCGTTGGGTGGGGCACCTGAGAATCCCTGGAGGGGCGCGGTCATCACGTCAAACGCGGCCGCCGCGACACTGGCGCGCACGGGAATCCGACGACGTGTGGGAAGGACGGGGCTCGATGAAGTCGAACCGGCTCGGGCGCAGCGCGGTGGAGGTCACGGAGTTGGGCTGCGGTGGCGGGCCGCTCGGCGGCCTGTTCGCGGCGGTGGAGGACGGGACCGCGGCGGCGACACTGGCGGCGGCCTGGGATTCCGGCATCCGCTACTTCGACACCTCCCCGCACTACGGCATCGGGCACTCGGAACGCCGGATCGGCGCCTTCCTGCGGCAGCGGCCGCGCGCCTCGTTCACGCTCTCGACGAAGGTCGGCAGGTTGCTGGTCCCGCAGGACCCGGCCGGGCAGGTCGAGGAGTTCCAGGTGGCGCCGACGCACCGCCGGGTGTGGGACTTCTCCCGCGACGGCATCCGGCGCAGTGTCGAGGAGTCCCTCACCAGGATGGGCGTCGACCGCGTCGACACGCTGTTCCTGCACGACGCGGAGGAGCACTTCGAGGACGCGCTGCGCGACGGCTACCCCGCTCTCGCCGAGCTGCGCGCCGAGGGCGTGGTGGGCGCGATCGGGGCCGGCATGTGGCACACCGGCCTGCTGAGCAGGCTGGTGCGGGAGGCGGACGTCGACGTGTTGATGCTCTCCGGCCAGTACACGCTGATGACGCAGGTCGGGCTGGACGAGCTGCTGCCGGCGTGCGTCGAACGCGGGGTCTCCGTGCTCGCCGCCTCGGTCTTCAACTCCGGCCTCACGGCCACCGCGCGGCCGACGGCGGACGCGCACTTCGACTACGCGCCGGCGCCCGAGCCGGTACTGCGCCGGGCGCACGCGATCGCCGACGTCTGCGCGGCGCACGGCGTGTCACTCCCCGAGGCGGCGCTCGCGTTCCCGCTGCGGCACCCGGCGGTGGCGGGCGTCGTGGTCGGCATGCGGTCGCCCGAGGAGGTGCGGGGGAACGTCGCGGCGTTCGAGGCGGAGGTCCCGGAGCGGATGTGGGCCGATCTGAAGGACGCGGGCCTGCTTGACGCGCGCGCGGCCTGACGGGCCAACGGGGCCTACGATACGGCCATGTTTCGCCGGAGGACTCCCGTGCAGAACCGGACCATCGCCAAACATATGCGACGCTATTTCGGATCGCTCAGCGCTCACGATCGGGCAGATACAGCGAAGCTCGCGCTGCGCTACGGAACATACTGGTGGTCCACTTGGCGTGACACCCTCAAAGACGAGAAGGCACTGTCACGGTCACGCTTCCACATCGCCCTTTCCACGGGCAACGATATTCAGGCCTTCACCGATCTGACCAAGCGCGTCGTACTGGTGACCGACACGCTGCTGCTGTCGCACAAGTGGTCCGGGGCTTTCCATGAACTCGGCACCCGCCAGCAGACCATTGCCAGTGGGCCCCCTCGTCCACGCGGCATCGCCGATGAGTTTCGGGACATCGATCTCCACATCCCGGGAAGGGCCGCCGGGGCAGCACTGGCCAACAGGTACCGCGCCGTGGATTACAACAACCAGACGACGACCTATGGGATGAGGTGCCCCGACCTCGACGCACTGGGGGGCTGGATTCGCGATTCCGAGCCGCTGCTCACCGCCGGGCTCGCGTGGTATCTCCCCAGCTACTCCACGGGTGGCTACCGCACCGTCGCCGGGGTTCGCCAGTACGATCCGGGCGCCAATCCTCGACGCCACGAAGCCATCGACTACCTCATCAGGGATGGCCGCGCGGTGGACGCGTCCGGCGCGGAGCCGATCAAGAGCCAGCTCATCCGTCCACTGCTGCGCGCGGAACTACCCTTCATCCAAGGCGTGAGCCTGCGCGATTTCAGCAATATCACGGTTCAGGAATTCGGCTCCTACACCGCGTTTCGCGACTTCCTTCGCCTGCGTTTCATCGAACTCGACGGCGCGCTCAACGCCGTACAGTCCGAACGGGAAATCGTGAAGCTCGCTCTGCACATCAACGACGGGATCCGCGCCGTGGGAGCCGAGATGGCGAACACGCGCCGGAAGCGCGCCGTGGCCGCCAGCGGTGCCGTGCTGGGCTCGGTGGGGACCATCCTGGTGGCCGTTTACGGCCCGGCACTGGCGGCCGCGGTCGCGGCCGTCGGAGCAGGCGGCGGCCTGTGGGGAATCATCAACTCCTTCTCCGAACACAGCATGCGGGACCTGCGCGAGAACAAGTGGTACTACGTGTGGGTTCTGGACGGGAAGAAAGCCGACTGAGAACGCGGGCGCGGCCGGCCCACCGCCGTCGGCCGACCGTAGGGGTCAACCGTAGAGCTCGGCCAGGCCAATCAGCCTGATCTCCTCGCCGCCGGCACGCGCCGCCTCGGCGCGCAGCGCGTCGGTGAAGCCGGCGGCGCCGAAGCAGGCGAGGGCGCAGGCGCCGGTGTCGAGCCCCCGGGCGGCGAGGAGTTCGCGGGCGCGGCGGAGGCGGTCGAGGTGCGGCAGGCCGAGCACGGTGCCCCACTTGGCCTCGCCGAGCAGGGTGACCGAGGCGCGGCCGGCTCCCGTGCCTGGCTCGACGACCGCGACGTCGATCTCGATGCGCTGCCGCGCCGCCGGGTCGGACACGATGCCGCGGCCGACCTCGCCGGACGGCGCCGTGTCGAGCACGTGCTCGCGGCAGATCGCCTCGAAGTGGGGGCCCGCTACCTGGGCCGCGAACCGCTCGGCCGCCTGCTTCCAGACCTGGACGGCCTGGCCGCTCTCCAGCCTGGTCCAGGCGGGCCGCATCACGGCCTCGTAGAAGGTGATCAGCGGCTCGGTGATGCGGTAGCAGGACTTGCCCGCGCGGAAGATGTCGGCCTCCCGCGCCATGAGATGGGTGTCCTCGAGCACGTTGAGCGGGTGGGAGATGTCCACCGCCTTGCGGCCGATGTAACCGGCGATGCCGCCGCGCGTCGCGTTGCCCTGGGCGACGGCGGCGAGCACCGAGTGATAGAGCGAGACATCCCTTATGTCGGTCTCCTCGGCGAGCAGGTAGCGGGCCTCGCGGAAGAGCGGACTGAAGGGGGACAGCACGGTGCGGCAGAGCCAGTCGTCGAAGTCGCCGAGGCCGCTCGGCACGTCGTCGGCGAGGAACTGTCGCCGGTAGGCCGGGGTGCCGCCGAGCACGGAATGCAGCCGGACCGCGAGCGCCGGGTCGTCGGCGACGCCCCAGAACTCGGCGGCGGTGCGGTACCCGAAGGGGCGCACGACGAGCTCCAGCTGCGCCCGGCCGCGCAGCGGCGCCGAGCTGGCGAGCAGCCCGCCCATGACGGACATGGCGGAGCCGCAGAGCAGCAGCCGCATCAGGCTCTCGCCGGCTTGACCGCGGTCCGTCTCGCGCTGGATGAGCGAGGGCAGCTCGGGCGCCGCCTTCACCAGGTAGGGGAACTCGTCGATCACCACGAGCAGCGGCCCGTCCCCGCGCCGGTCGGGGGCGGCGAGCGCGTAGAGGTAGGAGATCGCGTCGTCCCAGGTGGCGAAGGTGAACGGGGCCGGTGAGCCGCCGTACGCGGCGAGCGCGGCGCCGAACTGACGCAGGGACTCGGCGGAGGTCGCCTCGGTGGCGCCGAAGTAGAAGCCGCCGAACTCCTCGACGAGTGCTCGGAGGAGGAAGGTCTTCCCCATGCGCCGCCGGCCGCTGACCACGCCGAGCATGGCGTGCGGGGTCGCCCGCCGGGCGAAGGCGGCGAGGCCGGCCCACTCGGCCTCGCGGTCGAAGACATGTGACGGCTTGCGCATCCTGGCGGGCCCTTCGCTAGGAGTACAGTCCTTAGGAGTGTACTCCTAGCTTATCGGCCGGGCCTGGCGGGCACGGCGTGACCGCGCGGGGCGCCGATAGCCTGGGGCCGTGGAAAACGAACGTGGGAGCGAAGAGCCGGAGTCGAGCCGCGAGGCGCGGGTGGAGGACGACGCGGATGCCGTCGACACCCCGTGGTGGGGTGGGCTCGGGCTGGTGGGCGGCGCGCTGCTGATCGTCGGCGGCCTGGCGGCGGCGGGCGTCCTCCTGCTCGCCGACATCGACTCGGACAGCGGCCCGACCGGGATATACGGCACGTCGCGGCTGGTCGTCATCGGCCTCGTGGTCGCGGGCGGCGCCCTGGTCGCCAAGCACCGCCGGCGCGGCGGCGAGCCCGAGGAGTCGTAGGCCCGCCGGGGGCCCAACGCTCAGCTCGGCGGGCCGGCGCCGAAGGCGGCCGTGAGCGTGGCGACCAGGCGTTCGTCGTCCCCCTCGGCGGAGGCGGCCGGCCCTTCCGGTGAGAGGCCGGGGAGGGTGCCCGACTGGTGGAGGGCGAGGAGCCCGACCATGGCGCGGTAGCGGAACGCGACGTCCTCCGGCGGGAGTTCGGGGAGGGCCACGGTCAGGGCCTGGAGGTAGCGGCCCTCGACGGGGTCGACCTCGGCCGCGAAGAGCCGGCGGATCCCCGGGTCGGGCTCGCAGACGACGCGGCCGATGAGCCGTGCCACCAGCGGGCCGCGGCCGCCGTGGCCGTGCACCAGGCGGGCGCCGGTCTCGACGAAGATCCGCACCAGTTCGGCGGCGCCCGGCTGGCCGCCGGCGGCCGCCAACGCGTCGAGCCGGCGCTCGCGTTCGGCGTTGACCGCCCCCATGGCGCGGCCGACGACGGCGCGCAGCAGCCCCTCCTTCGAGCCGAAGTGGTAGTTGACGGCTGCCACGTTGGCCCCGGCGGCGTCGGTGACGGCGCGGAGGCTGGTGGCCGCGTAGCCCTGGGCGCCGAACAGCTCCTCGGCGGCGTCGAGGAGCCGGGTCCTGGTGGCGGAGGAGGGGGCGTCTGGCACGCCGCCACCGTAAAACAAGCGCTTGATCGAGGCAAGGCGTCCATGCTTCCATTCAAACGACCGCTTGAATCGATCGTTTGAGGAGTCTCGCCATGCAGTCCGCGGTGATACCGAGCGCCCGGCGAAGGGCCGTCGTGCTGGGGGTGATGTGCCTGGCGCTCGCGGTGGTCGTCGGCATGTTGGCCTCCCTGCTGGTGGCCGTGCCCGACATGGCGCGCGAACTGGGCGCGACCGAGGCCGAGTTGCAGTGGATCATGAACGCCTACGGCGTGGCGTTCGCCGGCCTGCTGCTGACCGGCGGCGCCCTGGGCGACCGCTACGGCCGGCGGGAGGTGCTGCTGGTCGGCCTGGCGCTGTTCGGCGTCGCCTCGGCCGCGGTCGTCGCGGTGGACGACGTGTCGGCGATCATCGCGCTGCGCGTGGTGGCCGGCGTCGGCGCGGCGCTGGTGATGCCGATGACGCTGGCCGTGATCACCCACGCGTTCCCGCCCGAGGAGCGCGGCCGGGCGGTCGGCGTGTGGTCGGGGATCAGCTTCGGCTCGGCCCTGCTCGGGGTGCTGGTGGCCGGCGGGCTGCTCGAGGGCTACTCCTGGCGTTCGGTGTTCGCGGTCAACGCCGGCCTGGCGGTCGCCGCCCTGCTGGCCTCGGCGGTCGTCACCCCCGCGACCCGGAACCCGGACCCGGCGCCGCTCGACGTCGTGGGCTCGCTGCTGTCGGTCGCCGGCGTCGGTGCCCTGGTGTACGGCGTGGTCGAGGGCCCGGAGCGCGGCTGGGGCGACGTCACCGTGGTGGGCGGTCTCGTCGCCGGCGTGGCGAGCCTGGTCGCCTTCGTCCGCTGGGAGTTGGGGCGTGAGCGGCCGCTGCTCGACCCCCGGGTGTTCCGGCTGCGCGGCGTGTCGGCCGGCTCCCTGGTGATCACCACCGAGACCCTGGCCATGTTCGGCTTCTTCTTCCTGCTGTTGCAGCACCTCCAGCAGATCCTGGAGTACTCCCCGCTCCGGGCCGGCCTGGCGCTGGTGCCGATGGCGCTGGCCGCCATCGTGGTCTCGCCGGTGGCCCCGCCCGTCGCCGAACGGCTCGGCATCCGCGCCGTGGTCTGCGGCGGGATGGCGACGATCGGGGTGGGGCTCGGCCTGATGGCCGTCTTCGCCGGGGGCTCCGCCTACTGGCCGGTGCTGGGGAGCACCGCGCTGCTCGGCGCCGGCATCGCGTTCGCCGCCACTCCGGCCACGGAGGCCATCGTCGCGGCGCTGCCGCCCGGCGAGCAGGGCGTCGCCTCGGCGCTGAACGACCTCACCCGCGAACTGGGCGGCGTGCTGGGCATCGCGGTGCTCGGCAGCGTCTTCAACACGGCCTATCGGGCCGGGATCGAGGACGCCACCGACGCCGAGGCGCCACGGGACTCGCTGGCGGCCGCCCTCGCGACGGCCGAGGAGTCGGGCGGGCTGGAGGGCGCCAGGCTGGCCGAGGCCGCGCGCGACGCCTTCGGCTCCGGCATGCTCGGCGCGTTGCTGGTCGGCGGGGTCGTGGTGGTCGCCGGCGGGATCGCGGCGGCCGTGCTGCTGCCGGGCCGGGGGGCCGATGAGGGGTCGAACTGACGTCCATTTTCGACCGGTTGGCGGCTGTTTGCCCACAGCCTCGTAACAAGACGCGGAGTTGACCGGTTCACGGGGAATCGTTGGCGCATGAGCGAGAACACGCCAGTTGCGCCCCGGCCGTTGCGGCAGCTTGCCGAGGGGCCTCGGCCGGTGATGACGGCGCGGGAGTTGCGCCGGCACGGGGTGCCGGTCGCCGCCGCGCACGAGCGGTGCCGGCCAGGGGGTCCCTGGCAGATGCCGCTGCCCGGGGTCTTCCTGCTGCACGCGGGGCCGCCGAGCGGCGAGGAGACGCTGCGGGCCGTGCTGAGCTACACCGGCGGCCGGGCGGGCGAGGCCGTGGTGACCGGGCTCGCGGGACTCGCCCTGCACGGGTTCAACGGCGCGCCGTCGCTCGGCGAGTTGGACCGGATGGACGTGCTGGTGCCCAGGACGCGGCGGCTGCGGTCGGCCGGCCCGGCGCGCCTGGTGCGCACCGAGGTGCTGCCGAGGGCCGTCGAATTGGCCGGCTTCCCGGTGGCGCCGGCGGAGCGGGCGCTGGCCGACGCGGTGGGGCGGATCGCGGACGCGGCCGTCGTGCGGCGGCTGTTGACGGAGGCGGTGCGCGGCGGGCACTGCGAGGCACCGGCCGTGCTGCGGGAGTTGGCCAGGGGGCGGCTGCTCGGCCGGCCGCAGGTGGCGGGTGCGGTGCGGACGCTGCTGGCCGAGGGACGGTCCGTCTCGGAGGAACGGCTGCTCGACGCGGTGCGGTTGGGCCGGCTGCCCGACCCCTGCTGGAACGTGGGGCTCTGGCTGCCGGACGGCCCGTTCGTGAGCGCGGTGGACGCGTACTGGCCCGAGCACGGGGTGGCGGTGGAGATCGACGACCGCATGGGGGGCGGCGGGGAGCGGCGGCAGACGCTGGTGGGGCTCGGCGTGCGCCTGGTGCGGGTCACGCCGCGGCGGCTGCGGGAGTGCCCGCTCGGCGAGGCGGCGCTGGTGCGGGAGGCGCTGCGGGCGGCGGCCTCCGGGCCGCCGGCGAGCTATCTGGTGGTGCTGCCCCGCTGAGTCGCGCGGCAACCCCGATCACCGCAGTAAATGCGAGTAACATAAAAGTTACCAACAGGAATGGGACAACATCGGCCACAAGTGACGCCAGGGGTCCGGTACTTCCGTAGGATGACCCGTCATCCTGATCAGGTGGTTTCCGACCAAGGATGTCCATGTCAATGAGATCACGTCACAGATCGCTCTCCCGCGTGACGCTGGCCGCCGGCCTGGTGGCCGCCCTCGGCCTCGCCGGCGTCACCCCGGCCCTGGCCGACGACGACACCTCCCCGCCCGTCACCGACAAGCCCCTGGGGGAGAAGTTCTCCACCCAGGACGCCACCCTGCTCGCCGAGGCCAAGGCCGGTGACGAACCGTTCGTCACCATGATGATCGCCGCCGAGCCAGGCGCCACCGAGGAGGTCGCCCAGACCCTCGGCGACGTGCCCGGCGCCTCCGTCGGCTTCACCGAGGACGAGATCGGCTATGTGCGCGTCACCGTGCGCACCGGCCGCGCCGACCAGGCCATCGAGGAGGCCGTCGGCCTGGACTCCGTCCTCGCCGTCGACCTCAACGACGAGATCCCGCTCCCCGACCCGCTGCCCGAAGCCGGCTCCGGCTCCGGCTCCGGCTCCGGCTCCGGCGGCGGCTCGGGCGCCCCGCGCCCCTACCCGGCGCCCGACGCCGACACCCCGGCCACCAACCCGTACCAGCCGTCCCACGAGACCGGCGCGGTCGACTTCGTCGAGGACCACCCCCGCTGGGACGGCCGAGGCGTCACCATCGGCATCCTGGACAGCGGCGTCGACCTCGGCCACCCGGCGCTCCAGGAGACCACCACGGGTGAGCCCAAGATCAGCGACTGGGTGACCGCCACCGACCCGATCGTGGACAACGACGCCTCCTGGCGCGCCATGGTCACCGAGGTCTCCGGCTCCTCCTTCACCTACTCGGGGCGGCAGTACACCGCCCCCGAGGGCGACTACCTGATCAACACCTTCCGCGAGTCCGTCGCCATCGGCGAGATCGGCGGCGACGTCAACCGCGACGGCGACACCACCGACAGCTGGGCCGTGCTCTACGACCCGGAGGCCGGCACCGTCCGGGTGGACCTCGACGCCGACGGCGACTTCGGCGACGAGGAGCCGATGCGCCCGTACGGCGACAGCGGGCAGGTCGGCTACTTCGGCACCGACGACCCCGACACGGCGGTCGCCGAGGCCATGCCGTTCGTCGTGGAGATCCGCGAGGACGTGCCGATGGACCCCTACGGCGGCGACTGGGTCGGCCAGACCGCCGACTTCGTCAACATCGGCATCGTCTCCAGTCGGCACGGCACCCACGTGGCCGGCATCACCGCCGCCAACAGCCTGTTCGGCGGCGAGATGAACGGCGCGGCGCCCGGCGCCCGGATCGTCTCCTCGCGCGCCTGCACCTTCAGCGGCGGCTGCACCTACACCGCGCTGTTCGAGGGCATGATCGACCTCGTCGTCAACCGCGACGTCGACGTCGTCAACGTCTCCATCGGCGGCCTGCCGGCGCTCAACGACGGCAACAACGCGCGGGCGCGGCTCTACAACGAGCTGATCAGCACCCACGACGTCCAGCTGTTCATCTCGGCCGGCAACAGCGGCCCCGGCACCAACACCGTAGGCGACCCGTCCGTCGCCGACCTGGTGGTGAGCGTCGGCGCCTCCGTCTCCCGGGAGACCTGGGCCGCCAACTACGGCTCCGGCGTGCGCACCTCGTACGCGATGCTGCCGTTCTCCTCGGCGGGACCGCGCGACGACGGCGGCTTCAAGCCCACCCTGGTCGCCCCCGGCGCCTCGGTCAACACCATCCCGACCTGGCAGGCCGGCGCCCCGACCGCGGAGGCCGGCTACGCCCTGCCGCCCGGCTACGGCATGCTCCAGGGCACCTCGATGTCCTCTCCGCAGGCCACCGGCGCCGCCGCGCTGCTGCTCTCCGCCGCCGCCCAGCGGAACATCGACCTGTCAGCCGCCGACCTGCGCACCGCGCTGACCAGCTCGGCCGACCCGATCCGGGGCGTGCAGGCCCACGAGCAGGGCGCCGGCCTGATCGACACCGAGGCGGCCTGGCGGCTGATCACCCGGGGCGCCACCGCCCACGAGTACACCGTGCGCGCCCCCGTCGACCACACGCTCGACGAGCACCTGGCCACCCCGGGCGAGGGCACCGGCGTCTACGACCGGGAGAGCGCCCCGGCCGTCGGCGAGTCCGAGGACTACGAGGTCACCATCACCCGCACCACCGGGCCCAACCGGGCGGTGCGGCACAACCTCGCGCTGGCCAACAACCACGAGAACACCTTCCGGCTGCGCGGCCCCTCCAGCGTCTCGCTGCCGCTCGACCAGCCGGTGACCGTCACGCTGCGGGCCACGCCGCGCTCGGCCGGTGCGCACAGCGCGATCCTCACCGTCGACGACCGCTCGACGCAGGGCATCGACCAGCACATCCTGGCGACCGTCATCGTGCCCCAGGAACTGGCCGCGCCCGACTACGCGTTGACCGAGTCGGGCACCGCCACCCGCAACGCGTCGACCTCCTACTTCGTCACCGTGCCCGAGGGCGCGCGCACGCTCGAGGTCGCCATGTCGGGCCTGGCCACCGGCAGCCAGACCCGGTGGATCGCCATCACCCCCGAGGGCTTGCCCGCGGACCCCACCAGCACCGTCAACTGCTATGCCAACTACGACAACCCGGCCAACACCTGCCGGCCCGACCTGCGCCTCTACGAGGACCCGAGCCCGGGCGTCTGGGAGTTGGAGGTCGAGTCGCGGCGCACCTCGCCGCTGCTCAGCAACCCGTACACGCTCACCGCAGCCGCGCTCGGCACCACCTTCGAGCCGGAGCCGGTGACGGTCGAGGAGGCCACGGTCGGCACCCCGGTGTCCGTCACCTGGGAGGTCACCAACGACTTCGCCCCGATCGAGGGCTCGCTGGCGGCCGGTGAACTGGGCTCGGCGGCCATCGACACGCCGACCATCGCCCCCGACGAGCGTCTGAACACCACCGTCGAGATCGGCGAAGGCATCTCCTCGTTCGAGGCCGTCATCGGCTCGGCCGCCGACCCCGGGGCCGACCTCGACCTGTTCGTGTACCACGACGGCACGCTGGTGGGCGAGTCCACCAGCGCCTCGGCCGAGGAGGCGGTCAGGATCACAGACCCGGCCCCCGGCACCTACACCGTCCAGGTGCACGGCTACGCCATCCCGACCGGATCGACCACCTTCGCCTACCGGGACGCCTACCTCAGCTCCGGGCTCGGCACGGTGACCGTCGACGGCGACCGGGTGATCGAACTCGGCTCCGGCGCCTCGGCCGACGTCGCGGCCGAGGTCACCGTCGCCGCGGCGGCGGCGAACGCCGGCGAGGGCCGCCAGGTCTTCGGCGAGGTGCAGCTGCGCAACGCGGCCGGCACCGTCACCGGGACCGGCCACGTGGCCATCGACCGCGTGCTGACCCCGTAGGCCCCGTTCGGCCACGGCACACCTGGCCGGGGCGGGTGCGCGGACCTCTCGTCCGCGCACCCGCCCCGGTCGCACGATCGTGGAAGGATGGCGACCACCGCAGAACCGAAGGAGAGACCTGGTGCCAGGCACGAATCTGACCCGGCAGGAAGCGCGGGAGCGGGCAGGGCTGCTCAGCGTGGACGCTTACGACATCACGCTGGACATCTCGGGAGCGCAGGAGGGCGGCACCTTCCGCTCCGAGACCGTCGTGCGGTTCACGGCCCGGGAGGCGGGCGCGACGTTCGTCGACCTGATCGCCCCCGAGGTGCGGGAGATCGTGCTCAACGGCGACGCCCTCGACCCCGCCACGGCCTTCGCCGACTCGCGGATCGCCCTGCCAGCCGTGGTGGAGGGCCACAACGAGCTGCGGGTGGTCGCCGACTGCGCCTACACCAACACCGGCGAGGGCCTGCACCGCTCCGTCGACCCCGTGGACCAACAGGCCTACCTGTACACCCAGTTCGAGGTGCCGGACGCGCGGCGCGTCTTTGCCTGCTTCGAACAGCCCGACCTCAAGGCCGCCTTCACCTTCACCGTGACGGCGCCCCAGGGCTGGACGGTGATCTCCAACTCCCCCACCCCGGAACCCCGCGACAACGTCTGGCGGTTCGCGGCGACGCCCCGCATCTCCAGCTACATCACCGCGCTGATCGCCGGCCCCTACCACTCGGTGCACAGCAGCTGGGACGGCGAAGGACGCTCCGTGCCGCTGGCCATCTACTGCCGCCCCTCGCTGGCCGGACACCTCGACGCGGAGGCCATCTTCGACGTCACCCGGCAGGGCTTCGACTGGTTCCAGGAGAAGTTCGACTACCCCTACCCGTTCGCCAAGTACGACCAGCTGTTCGTCCCCGAGTTCAACGCCGGCGCGATGGAGAACGCGGGCGCGGTCACCATCCGCGACCAGTACGTCTTCCGCTCCAAGGTGACGGACGCGGCCTACGAGATGCGGGCCGAGACCATCCTCCACGAGCTGGCCCACATGTGGTTCGGCGACCTGGTCACCATGGAGTGGTGGAACGACCTGTGGCTGAACGAGTCGTTCGCCACCTACACCTCCATCGCCTGCCAGGCCCACGCGCCGGGCAGCCGCTGGCCGCACGCCTGGACCAGCTTCGCCAACCAGATGAAGACCTGGGCCTACCGGCAGGACCAGCTGCCCTCCACCCACCCGATCATGGCCGAGATCCGCGACCTCGACGACGTCCTGGTCAACTTCGACGGCATCACCTACGCCAAGGGCGCCAGCGTCCTCAAGCAGCTGGTGGCCTACGTCGGGATGGACGAGTTCTTCCGGGGCGTGCAGGCGTACTTCAAGCGCCACGAGTGGTCCAACACCCGGCTGACCGACCTGCTCACCGCCCTGGAGGAGACCAGCGGCCGCGACCTCACCGCCTGGTCGAAGGCGTGGCTCCAGACCGCCGGCATCAACATCCTGCGGCCCGAGATCGAGGTCGACGCCGACGGCGTGATCACCTCGTTCGCCGTCCGCCAGGAGGCCCCGGCGCTGCCGGCCGGCGCCCAGGGCGAACCGACGCTGCGGCCGCACCGCATCGCCATCGGCCTCTACGAGCTGCGGGACGGCGCCCTGGTGCGCGACGACCGGCTCGAACTCGACGTGGACGGCGAGCTGACCAAGGTGCCGGCCCTGGAGGGCCGGCGGCGCCCGGCCGTCGTCCTCCTCAACGACGACGACCTGTCCTACGCGAAGGTGCGGCTCGACGCCGCGTCGATGGCCGTGGTCAGCGAGCACCTGGCCGACTTCGCGCTCTCGCTGCCGCGCGCGCTGTGCTGGGCCTCCGCCTGGGACATGACCCGCGACGGCGAGATGGCCACCCGCGACTACCTGGCCCTGGTGCTCTCCGGCATCGGCCGCGAGTCGGACATCGGCGTCGTCCAATCCCTGCACCGCCAGGTCAAGCTGGCCCTCGACCTGTACGCGGCGCCCGACTGGCGCCCGACCGGGCTCGCCCTGTGGTCCGACGCCGCGCTGGAGCGGCTGCGGTCCGCCGAACCGGGCGGCGACCACCAGCTCGCCTGGGCCCGCGCCTTCGCGGCCACCGCCCGGACCGACGAGCAACTCGACGTGCTGGCCGGCCTGTTGGCCGGCACCGAGACGATCGAGGGGCTGACGGTCGACACCGAGCTGCGGTGGTCGCTGCTCCAGCGGCTCGCCGCCACCGGGCGCGCCGACGAGCCGGAGATCACCGCCGAGCTGGACCGTGACCGCACCTCGGCCGGCGAACGCCACGCCGCGACGGCGCGGGCCGCCCGCCCGACGGCGGAGGCCAAGGCCGAGGCGTGGGCGTCGGTCGTCGAGAACGACAAGCTGCCGAACGCGGTCCAGGAGGCCGTGATCGGCGGCTTCGTCCAGACCGACCAGCCGTGGCTGCTGGCGCCCTACGCCGAGAAGTACTTCGCGGCGCTGAAGGGGATCTGGGAGTCCCGCAGCCACGAGATGGCCCAACAGATCGCGGTCGGCCTCTACCCGGCGATCCTGGTCTCCGAGCACACGCTCTCCGCGACGGATCAGTGGCTCGCCTCGGCCGAACCGACGCCGGCCCTCCGCCGGCTCGTGACGGAGTCCCGAGCGGGCGTGGAGCGGGCGCTGAAGGCGCAGGCGGCGGACGCCGCCGCCTAGCCGGCGGGCCGTGGGCGGGGGTTCTTCCCCCGCCCACCCACCCTTTTCCGGGGCTCTGCCCCGACCCCCGCTACCGCGCCATGCCGACGAACGCAGCGAAGGCGCCGGCGGGCACCAACAGGGCTGGCCCTTCAGGGTTCTTGGAGTCGCGGATGCCGACCCGCCCCGCACAGCTCAGATCAGCAACCTCAACACAGTTGGTGCCGTTCTCTGAGCTGTAGGACGACTTGAACCAGGCCGACTCCGGTGCCTTGTGGTGAGTCATGAGCGCGAGATCTCTCCTGCTAGTTGGTGTAGAAAACGGGGTGTCTCGCCGGGGGCGAGAGCACCTGCCCTCAGAGCGTCAAACGCACGGGAAAACTTCCAGACGGTGGTGTCCTTGTCGCTGACACTCGACCCCTCAGCCGCGTCAGCCTGCACGACAGTGGGGAGCGAGCCCCCAAACTCCAACAGCGCGAAGTTGAAACTGGAACGGTAGGTCACCGTGATGGTCGGCAGAATCTGGACCGTGATGTTGTCCAACGCCGCGAGTCGGTTGATCTCCTCGTACTGTTCACGCATCACGTCCGGGCCGCCGACGATCCGGCGTAGCGCGGGTTCGTCCAGGATGGCCCATAGCTCTACGGGATCGGCCTGCCGGATGAGCAGTTCCTTGCGCTCCACTCGGAGTTGCACCGAGCGCTCGATGAACTCGGTCGTCGTCTCCTCGACGAGCTTCGCCGCCCGCAGCATTTCCCGGGCGTAGCGCTCGGTCTGAAGCAGGCCGTAGACCACATCCGGCTGCCAGGCGCGAATGGCCCGGGCCCCGCTCTCCAGGCCGACGAACGTCGCCATGCCGGAGGGCATGATGTTTCGGTACTGCGCCCACCAGCCGCGCTTGAGCGAGTCTCGGTGGATATCGACGAGGTACTGCACATCGTCATCATCCGTAACGCCGTACTTGTCGAGCAGTTCCCGCAGGTCAGCGACCTTGGGGAGGGCCGTCAGGCCGTTCTCCACCCGGTAGAGCTTGGACGGCGAGAACGTCAACCCGTCGACCGCCTCCACGAGGGTGAATCCGGCTTTGTCGCGCAATTGCTTCAGCTCCCAGCCGAGTTGCATGCGACGGACAGTGGGTCCGGTGGGTGCCGCCATGAGTCTGCCTCTCTGCCGACCAAGCTTAGCGAGCCGTCATCCGGGCTTCGGCGATGGCAACTTCAGCCCTCCCAACCGAGCGTAGAGCCGGGCTCGCCGCATGTGCCATCTTCACCGATTTTTTCACCCCTACTTGCGTGTTCGAATTCACGGCTCCCAGGCTTGATTGCATGCCCAAGCCCACGGAACTGGCGGTCGGCGCCCACGTGTGGGACGCCCGGACCTGGCGGACCGGAGTCGTTCAACTGCTCCGGGACGGCCATGGCAACGTCTGTGCCACGTCGATACAGCGGCCAACCCGCGCCCTGCTCCGTGCCGTTGGGCGGCGCGAGCCGCTGTGGTGGGCGCGCGTCGCGGACCTCTCGGACCCGGCCGAGCCCCCGGCGGACGACGCACAGGGCCTCGGCCTCGGCCACGTCTCCCACCCACTGATCGGGCAGCGCGTCGTGGACACCGCCACCGGCAGAACCGGCACCCTGCGCGCCATCTGCCCCGAATCCGACGACGCCCCTCCCGTGGCCTGGCTGTCCCCGCCTGGCGGCGGCCGGGAGTGGACGACGGCGACGGAGGCCATCGAGGGGCCTCCCACCGGCGAGTCGGGCAGGCAATGAAACGGAAACTTGGAAAATCCAAGGAAACAGCCACGCGAGACCATGAGCGACCCGCGCCATTGTCATAGCCGTCTGTCACGATCGCAGCAGCCCGGGAAGGGCCACACGGCCCGGTGATCTCAGCCGGTTGTCGTGGACAGCTGGACGCGGGCGCGAACACGCCCCGGAGAGAACGAAGATGCCCGTGAATGACACAACTCACCAGCGTTCCGCCCCCGCCACGTCCACGGGCCGATCGCCCGGCGGGCCGCATCCCGAGGTGCTGCGCCAACTGAAGCGCCTGCGAGGCGACGTTCCTGTCGACTTCGCGTCACGCGACGGGTGGACGGTCGAAACGCCCGTGGGCGAACGGCGGCTCCCGGACCAGATCCAGGCCCTGATGTCGATCGAGTGGCCCGAGGCCCACGTCCTCCTCGACGAGGACGGCATCGGAACGATCGATTTCCCGATGATGCTCGAGGTCGAGGACGGGCCAACGGGGCGAGCCTGGCTCTTTGTGGCCTTCACCAGCACCCAGTTCTACTGGCTGGTGGATCTCGATCAGGCCGGAACGGCCGACCCGCCGATCCACGTCATCGATCACGACTGGTGCGACGACGAGGAGTTCCCCGAACCGATCCCCCTGTCACGGATGCTCGCCGACCTGAAGGCCGTGCCACCACCGCTCCCGGAAGACCTCTTCCCACGGGCCTGCGCGCTCGGAGACCTCGCCGCCGTCCGGGCGGCGCTGCCCGGCGAACCCACGCTGGGCCCGCTGAACGACTCGGGGCTCACTCCCATGCACCTGGCCGTCATCGGCCGCTCAGCGGATGTCGTGCGGGCGCTGTCGGAAGCCGGCGCCGACCCGGGCGCGGCACTCCACGAGACGTACAGGATTCCCTGGACCTACCGCCACCCGAAACGGCACTCGGACGCCTTCGGAGACCTGGGCGCCGGCGCGACGCCCCTTCACCTGGCGCTCGCCCCCCACCTCCGCGTCATACCGGGGCCCGATATCGCGCCCGACGTCGTCGAGGCCCTCCTCGCCGCGGGAGCCGACCCCAACGCGGCCGACGAGCACGGCCGCACGCCGGTCCACAACGCGGTCACGTCCCTGGGCAGGAACACGCTCGACGCCCTGCGGCTGCTCCTCGAAGCCGGCGGCGACCCGGATGCGCGCATGAACACCCTCACCGAAAGGCCCCATCGGTCTGGGCACCGCGTCGCCACATCGCGCACGCCCCTGACCATCGCCCAGGAACTCGGCCACACCGAAGCGGTCATCCTGCTGGAAGACGCGATCAAGCAGTGGCCGAGGGGAAGAAGAGTGTCATGAGACTGGGGAGTCTCCGGGCACGGTTCGAACGTCAGCACCTCTCGCCGTTCGGCTGGCCTGGCCCTCCCCGGCTCGGCGAGGCGCGCCACGGAGCCGCAGGAGAAACGTCAGCATTTCGTCAGCAACGCCGCTAGAATGTCAGCATGACCGATGTCACGGTCCGGAGAGTCCCGGACGACGTGCTCAGAACGCTCAAGATCCGCGCGGCGGAGGCCGGCAAGTCGTTGCAGGCGTACCTGTTGGACGTCATCGTCCGCGAGGCGACGACCCCGACCAACGCAGAACTGGCCCAGCGCATGAAGCGCTCCGCCACCCTCGACCTGACCGACGCGGACATTCCCGGGTTCCTTGACGCGGAGCGTGAGCGCCGTTGATCGTCATCGACTGTTCGGCCCTGGTCCACGGGCTGACAGACGCCGGCAGGCGCGGAGACATGGTGCGCGCCAGAATCGCCGCTGATGAGCTGGCGGCACCAACGCTGCTCGACTTCGAAGTCGCCTCAGCCCTCTTCGGCGTGGCCAGAGGACGGCGAGGCGACGTACCGAAGCTGGCGGCGACTGACCTCGACGATGCGTTGGCCATATACCAGGCGCTGACCATCCGCCGGTACGAGGCCATGCCGTTCTGGCCCCGGGTGCGGGAGCTGTCCGCGAATCTGTCGGCCTATGACGCCGCGTACGTCGCGCTCGCCGAGGCCCTCGGCGTCGATCTCGTGACGAGCGACCAGCGCATCAAACGGTCCGGCGTCGCTCGCACCACGGTCGACTTCCTCTGATGACCGGGCCCAGCGAAGAAAGCGGTCTCACCGGCAGCGGCGACGGGGCCGACACCACGGATACGAGCGCCGCGCTGGAGGATGTGATCAAACGGCGGAAGCGGGCCTCGTTCCTGGCCTGGGTCGCTGAGGGTGGCCTACCGGACCTGACCGGCCCGGTCGAGGCTCGGGGCGGTGGGGAGTGACCTCGTCTACTGTGACGTTGGACCCACTTCGACCGGTGGATACCGCGCCTAACGTTACAGAGAACGCCCGAGCCGGGCGTCACCGGCGGAACCGGCCTCCTGCCGACCGGCACTACTGGTCGCAGGCCGTGTGACCGCGGGCGACCGAGGTCAGGTAGCGGTCGCGTTCGGCATCCGTCAGGCGGCGGCCGACCCGCTCGCAGATGCTCTCGATCCAGGCGTCGACCGAGGTGTCCCAGGTGAGCAGCTCCCCACCTTCCGAAGCGGACCACAGGAGTTCACCGTCGAGAGAGAAGGCGAGGCTGCTCTGCGAACCGGGTCCCGCGCTTCTAGCCCAGGAGCGGACCGACGGGAGGAGCGTGCTTCCCAGCCGGTCGCCGGTCCTGACGTCCCACAGCCATACGGTGCCGTCGCCCGCCATCGTGGCCGCCCAGCGGCCGCCGGGGTCGGCGGCGAGGCCGGCGGGGCCCGCGCCGTCCGACCGCCAGCGCAGCGCCCCCGAGTCGACATCCCAACGCCGCAGCTCACGCCCGTCGGTGACGGCGAACAGGGATCGTCCTGTCTCCGACAACGCCAGGGAGTCGAGAGAGGAACCACCGAGGTCCAGTTGCTGGAGTCGGCGGCCGGACGGGAGCTCGTGGACGTCGACACGTCCGTCCGGTGAGGCTATGGCGGCGAGACCGCCGTTCTCGCTGAGCGCGGCGGTGATCGGGGGCGGGCCGGACCACCCCTGGTCGGGGTCGGCTGGGGCGGGCGCGACGGCCACCGTTGTCTCCCCGGTTCCTGGGTCGATGAGCTGCACGGAGGCGTCGGCTGCCAGGACGACGAGTGTGCCGTCGGGGCGAGTGGCGAGGCGGGTCACGTCGTGAGGGTCGGAGGCGCCGGGGATGGTGAGGGTCCGGTCCAGGAACAGGGCGTCGGAGCCTTTCGCCCATACCTCCACCTCGGTGCCGGTGGCCGCGTAGAGCCTTTCCCTGTCCGGTGAGAGGGCGAGCCCTCCGTAAAGCACGCCCGGCGTGCCGCCCTGGAGGTCGTTCCCCTCGAGACTCAGGTGCAGCGTGTTCTCATCGAGGTCGCCCTCATGGCTCCACGCGATCTCTCCGTCCGGGGCGACGGCCAGCGGTGGCGAGCTGGCGATCATGGCGTTGTCGGGCACCGAGAGGCCGTATCGGTCCACGGTGGGGCCCGCGCTCTCCAAGAACCACAGGGCGACGGTGCTTCCGTCGGCGGAGGCCAGGCGGTCGCCCTCGATCGGCGGGAAGGCGAGCACGGAGGGCGTCTCGACCCCGGGCAAGGTGTCGAGGACCGTCTGCCCGCTCCCTTCCCCACCGTCCTGCTCACCGCCACGTGTCGTGGCGAGGAGGAGACCCTGACTGGTGCCGACGGCGACCCGGCCGTCGTCGGAGACGGCCGCGCTGGTCGCCTCCTTGCCGGGAAGGGACGGTCGGGGGCCGCAACCGTCCTCGTCGTCGCCGTAGTCGGCGAACGCTCCCTGGAAGAGCCGCGTGGTCGACACCAGGGCCACGCCCCCGTATGCGGCGTACCCGGAGCACTCCCCGCTCGGCGACACCACCGGTACCACGCTGCCGCTGGGAAAGAAGGAGGCGCCATCGGATGACCCGAGCGTGTTGAGCCCCTCGTCATAGCGCCGCCAGCCGGCGCCGCTGATCAGGGCCAGTTCACTTCCCTCGTGCCGGAAGGCCAGGCTCAGTGCTCCGCCAAGACCGGTGTCGACCTGCGCGGACGGTGTGTCCGCTCCCGCCTCGTACAACCTGAGCATCCCGCCGTCCATGACCGCCAGGTCGTGGCCGCCGGGCCGGAACGCCAGCGCGGACACCGAGTCGGCACTCGCCGACAGGTCGCGCGTGGTGCCCGTGCCCACGTCATAGACGGCGACCTGGCCGGAGTCCGTGCCGGCGGCGAGCAGTTGGCCGTCGTCACTGAACCGCAGCGAGGTGACCTGCCCCGACAGGGAGAACCGTCCCTCCGTGCGATCGCCGTTGGCCGTCCAGAGAGTGACCGAGCCCTCCTCGGTGCCGGCCGCGACAAAGAGCGGCGTAGTGGTGTGGGCCAGAGCGGTCACGTTCGCGTCGGCACGCACGAAGCGCACCAGTTGTGGGCTCCCCGTCGCCAACTGGTAGAGCGCCGACAGGGTCTCCGGAGTCTCTCGCACCTGGTGTGCCTGGATGGCCAGCAGCGAGGCGACCTCCAGATCGTCAGCGCTGAGGTTCAACGCAGTGGCGGCCAGTTGGCGGGCGGTCGCGAGGCGGGCCCTGTCCTGCGCCGAGTTCCACTGGACGACGGCGATCGAGGCCGCGGTGAGGGCGGCGGCGGTGAGCAGAGTCAACCCCGTCCACATGATCCGGCGGAAGCGACGGAGCCTTCGGTGCTGGGACACGTCCTCACCGATCAACTCATCCTTGGGACGAGCGTGGAGCGGTGCCGCGAGATCGGCCACGCATTCCAGGAAGCGCGGGTCACGTAACTCGCCCGAGTGTTCCTCGCCCATCCAGCGCAGATCGACCCAACGAGGCTCCTCGGAGAAGTGGCCGCGCATGGCCGGGTGAAGGCAGGTGGTCCGCTGCCAGTCGAAGTCCCCGGTGCCGTGATCCCAGTGAAGTTCTCCACCCGTGACGACGAGCAGCAGGTTCCGCGATCGGGGACCGGCCCGCCACCAGGAGATCTCCCGTCCTACCCACTCGGAGCGTGCCGCCTCTGGCGACGCCAGCAGGATGAGGAACTCCGAGTCGCCGAGGGCGCCCTCCACCGTGCTCCACAGGCCAGGATCGGCCGAGAGGGCAGCGTTGTCGAGGAAGACACGGAGGGCGCTCCTTCGTGTCCAAGGCCTGGCGAACCGGTGCAGCGCCTGCCGCAGGCGCTGAGCCCGCTGGCTGTCGGCTGCGTGGCTGTACGAGATGAACGCGGCATAACGCATGTTGGTATCCCCCACCGTCAGCATCAATCGCTGGATCCGCTGCCAGACTTGTCGACTGTTCAGGTCAACAGCGGGGTAACCGAGCCTAGTTGAGCGTAAGGTCCGATGCGAGGGAAAGGCGTGGGTACGTGAGCGGTGCGGCGGGGGAGCTGCGGGACGACGATCTTCCGGTGATGTTTCGGTCCTCGGACACCGCGTCGCTCATCGGACAGCGGCGCTACATCCGAGGCACCAAGTCGCGTCTGGCATTGGCGGTGGCGGCGGCGCTGTGCGGCGCCCTCAACCACCAAGTGGCCTTGGTCGGCCTGGTGGTGGCCTTCGTCGCCACGCTCTGCGTGGACGCCTGGCTGCTCGCGGAACGCCCGGAGCAGGCCTGGTACGACGGCCGCGCGCTGGCCGAATCGACGAAGACCCTCGCCTGGCGCTATGCCGTGGGAGGAGCACCGTTCCCCGCGGATCTGCCGCAGGAGGACGCTCTGCGGCGCTTTCACGAGCGCCTGGAAGCGCTGCTGAGGGAGGCTCCCGCCACGAGCCTCGCCCCCGCGGGATCGATCGCCGCCACGGACACCATGACCGCTCTGCGATCCCTTGGGTTCCCGGAGCGCAAGCGAACCTATCTGCGGTACCGGATCGAGGACCAACAGCAGTGGTACACCGCGAAGGCGGCGGCGAACACCACCCATGCGCGGCGTTGGCGCCTCGTGCTCATCGCCGTCGAGGGACTGGGACTCGGGGCCGCGATCCTCCGCCTCGCCGGCCTCGTGACGTTCGACCTCGCCGGGATCATCGCAGCCGTGCTCGGGGCCGGCTCGGCGTGGTTCGCGGTCCGCCAGTACGAGACGCTGGGACGCGCCTACACGTTCGCCGCCACCGAACTGAGCATCATCCACCAGCGGCTGGCCCGTGCCGATGCCCGTTCCTGGGCCCAGGACGTGGCGGACGCGGAAGAGGCGATCAGCCGCGAGCACACGATGTGGAGGGCCGCCAGGGGAGCCGGCTGACAGACGCCGAAGACCGGGCGCTACGGCCTTGATGTGGGGCGGCGGCCTTCCTCGACGTGGCTCCGGCGTCAACCCTGCGCTTCGTCCTTGATGGGGTCCTGGGCATGCTGGCGTTCAGCTGCCTCGCGCCACGGCGTGGACGACCGCTGTTCGTGAGGCTCCGCCTGCGAACAGTGATCCCTCTCCCGCTGCTCGTGGGCTTCGTCGCCATCCCCTTCGGTATGAGCGGCGGTTCCCGGGCCGGTCGAGGTCGAGGTACCTCCAGACCTCGGACCGGTGGGCCGGCTACTTCCTGCGGCCGCCGCTGAGGAGGACGACCGCTCCCGTGATCAGGGCGAAGATGACGAGGGGCGCGAAGACGAAGAGCGTCAGCGTCTCGAAGACGCTGAGGCCGGGGCCCGGGTCGTCGCCGTCGTCGGGGATCAGGGCGAAGGCGGGGGACGACACCAGGGTCAGCAGCACCGTGCCGACCGCGACGGTCGCCGCGCGCCTCGCGTTGCGCGTCTTGTTCAGGTTCACCACAGGGGCCACAGTATCGGGCGAGGTCGCCGGCCCCTTTCACGCCCCCGTCATCTCGTCGCGGACCGCGGCGAGCAGGGCCGCCACCCGCGGGGAGGTGGCGAGCGCCTCCAGGGTCGTCGGGCGCCCTTCGGCGTCGGCGATCGGCAGGCGCCAGTTGGGGTACTCGCGCCAGGTGCCGGGCACGTTCTGCGGGCGGCGGTCGCCGGTGGTGTCCGGGAGCCAGACGCCGACCATCCGGGCCGGGGTGCGGGCCAGGAAGCGGTAGGCGGCGGCGATCCGCTCCGGTTCGCCGGCGTCCGGCGGCAGCAGGCCGAGGCGTTCGAAGTAGGCCAGCCACTCGGCGCTCTCGGCGAGCGCGGCCCGCAGCTCGCCCTCCGGGTCGTCGGTGATGTCGAGCGTCTCCCTGAGCCGGATGTGGTCGGCGGTCAGGCGGGCGGCCGTGGACGGCAGGTCGTGGGTGGTGACGGTCGCCAGGCAGTCGACGCGCCAGGCGTCGGGCGGCAGCGGCGGGGCGTCGGGCCGCGACCAGTCGCGTTCGAACCACAGCACGGAGGTGCCGGCCATGCCGCGCCCGGCCAGCTCCTCGCGGACGCCGGGCGGCACGGTGCCCAGGTCCTCGCCGATCACCAGGGCGCCGGCCCGGTGCGCCTCCAGGGCGACGACACCCAGCATGGCGTTCGCGTCGTAGGAGACGTAGGTGCCGTCGGCCGGTCCCGCGCCCTCCGGGATCCACCAGAGCCGGAACTGGCTCATCACGTGGTCGATCCGCACGCCGCCCGCGTGCCGCAGCACGCCGGCGAGCAGTTCGCGGTAGGGCGCGTAGCCGTGCTGGGCGAGCCGGTCGGGGCGCCAGGGCGGCAGGCCCCAGTCCTGGCCGCGGGTGTTGAACGCGTCCGGCGGGGCGCCGGCCGACATGCCGCCGGCCAGCAGCCGCTGCTGGGCCCAGGCGTCGGAGCCGTGCGGGTGCACGCCGAGCGCCAGGTCGTGGACCAGGCCGACGGACATGCCGGCGGCGCGGGCGGCGCGTTGGGCGCGGGCCAGCTGGGTGTCGGTGAGCCAGGCCAGCCAGCGGTGGAAGTCGACCCGGTCGAGGTGGTCGTCGCGGGCCGCGGCGGTGGCCGGGGAGCGCGGATCGCGCAGCCCGGCCGGCCAGGCGCGCCAGTCGGGACCGTGCACCTCGGCGAGCGCGCACCAGGTGGCGTGGTCCTCCAGGGCCTGGCCCTGCGACGCGAGGTAGGCGTGGTAGGCGGCGTGCCGGCCGGGGCCGCGGGGGACGCCGCCAAGGATCTCCAGGGCCTGGCGCTTGAGGGCCCAGACGGCGTCCCGGTCGATCAGGGCCGCGCCGCCGAGGACGCCGGCGCGCAGCTCGGCGGCGTGGGCCAGCAGCCGGTCGGTGTCGCGCCGCGCCTCGGCGTCCAGGTAGGCGTACTCGGGGACGTCCTCGATCCGCAGGTGGACGGGGTCGGGGTAGCGGCGGCTGGCCGGCCGGTAGGGCGAGGGGTCCGTGGGGTGGCCGGGACCGCCGGGGACGGCGGCGTGCAGCGGGTTCAGCTGGACGAAGTCGGCGCCGTACTCGTGTCCCGCCCAGCTGGCGAGGTCAGCGAGGTCCACCAGGTCGCCCATGCCCCAGGAGCGCTCGGAGAGCAGCGAGTAGAGCTGGACGAGCAGGCCGTGGCCGCGGCCGGGCGGCGTCGGGAGCCGGGGCGGGACGACGATCAGGGTGGACTCGGCGGTGCGGCCGTCGGGGGCGGTGGCGGTCAGCGTGTGGTAGCCGAGCGGCAGCGCGGTCGGCCCGGTGGGGATGGGGAGGCTGACGCCGTCCTCGGTGCGCAGCCGCAGCACGGTGCCCTCCGGGAGCGGCGGCGGCTCCTCGCCGTCCCGCAGCACGAGGGTGGGCGGCAGCAGCGGGCCGCGGTCCAGGTCGTCGGGGTCGCCGGGCAGCTCGTCGGCCTCGGGGTCGACGCCGAGGGCGGCGAGGACGGCGACGACCGTCTCCCGCGCCACCCGGACGGGTTCGCCGACCACGGGCTCGTAGGCCGTCGCGACGCCGTGTGCCGCGGCGAGCCGGCTGAGCCTGGTCGGCCTCTCCATCAAGCTCCGCTCGGCTCCGAGGTCAGCGGCGGGTCGAGGGCCAGGGGTTTCTCGGCGGTCAGCGGCACCAGCTGGCCGAGCGGCGGCTCACTGGTGAGGGGCAGCTCGTGGATCGCGGTGGCGTCCGCCGCGTCGGCGGCGTCGGCCGGCATCGGGATCAGGGCCGGCCGTTCCTCGTGCCAGGTCTCTTCGATGTCGATCTGGGCGGCGGCTCCAGCCACGGCGTTCTCCGTTCGCGAGGGCGGCGTACGCGGATGCGCGCTGCTTGCCCTACCCAGTGAACGCCACCGCATCCGTTCACGCGACAGGAAAGCGAGACAGCTCACGCCGCGCACGACGAAAATTCTGCCGCCCACGACGGCACGAGCCGCCTGTTTTTCCGGCACCGGCCCCGATGAGCCGCTCGCCACCAGGCACGAGCCCGCCTGCGGCGGCGAAGCCGCGAGGGCCGCGAGACGCGACCAGCGCGAGAGGACAGCTCCCGGGCCGCTCCGGCGGCCGGACGCGGCGAAGCATCGACGACTCACCACCGGACGCCACACGGCTGCGGACCCGCCTGCGACGGCGAGGCCACCAGGCACCGCCAGCGCAACAGGCCCCCCACCGACAGGACCCCAAGCACTCCAGGGACCGGACACGGCGAAGCCACGACGACCCACCACCAAGCGCCACACAGCTACGGACCCGCCTGCGACGGCGAGGCCACCAGGCGCCACCAGCACAACAGGCCCCCCACCGACAGGACCCCAAGCACTCCAGGGACCGGACACGGCGAAGCCACGACGACCCACCACCAAGCGCCACACAGCTGCGGACCC